>CATPCN010000537.1 GCA_955652855.1 uncultured Chthoniobacterales bacterium
ATGCGGAGAAGGTGCGCGCTGCTTACGAGGCGGGTCAGTCGTTATTCGGAGAAAGTCGGGTGCAAGAAGCGCGCGCAAAAATTCCAGAATTGCCATCCAATTTGCGCTGGCATTTCGTCGGACATTTACAAAAGAACAAAATCCGGCATGCCCTTCCGCTCTTCGAGCTTTTTCACAGCGTTGACTCGCTCGGGCTCGTACAGGAGATGAGCCGGATCGCGGATGAGGAGGGAATGCATCCGCGAGTCCTGCTGGAAGTGAACGTCGCGAGTGAGGGGAGTAAGTTCGGATTCGATCCGACAGCATTGCGTACACAGATGGAGCAGTTGCTCGCTTTGCCACGGCTCACGATCGAAGGGCTCATGACGATTCCACCGCTCGCGCCAGAAGCGGAATCTTCTCGAAAATATTTTGTCGGTCTTCGCCAGCTGCGTGACGCGCTCGAGAAAGAATTCGACGTGAGACTTCCGCAACTTTCCATGGGGATGACCAACGATTTCGCTGTCGCCATCGAGGAAGGTGCGACGCTGGTGCGCATCGGCACAGCAATTTTTGGCGAGAGATCCAAACCGCAGATATAGGAGGGGAGCCAGACAGTCGCGAGACGCATTGCCCGCACCAATAGTTTCACTGCCGATCTTGCCGTGGCTAGCAAACGCCGAGGGCCGCTCAGAAAATGCGGAACTTCCGCAGCCTTCGAACAATTGGATTCGAAGATCTCGAGCCCGAACATTCCTCCAATGATGGAAGTATTCAAAGCTGGTATTTTTGCCGTCTTCTTGCTCTGGCGGTGCTGTTTCAAGGAAGAATTAATCAGGTCCCAACCTTTACCTCTGCCAGTCGGACGGCGATTTCACAGCCGTGTTTTGTGCTCCATAAAGATCCGTTCCGCGGTTCTGGATTGATGGCCGACGTAGTTTGTGACTATCATGGGCCGCGTGCGATTGGAGCCAAAAAATATTCAGATCATCGGCGACGAGCTGGCGGTTGTTTGGAATGATGACACGGAATCGTATTTCGATCTCGAATTTCTGCGTCGCGCGTGCCCCTGCGCGGCGTGCGGCGGTGAGCCGGACGTCCTCGGCAACATCTCGCGACCCAACGTCAGATACACGGAGGACAGTTTCAAGCTGGCTGGTATCAACCTCGTCGGCGGCTATGCCCTGCAACCGCGGTGGCGGGATGGTCACAGCACAGGCATTTATTCTTTTCCGTATCTGCAGCGGCTCGAAGGACACGGGCTAAGCAAAACATGAACATGAACAGCCTCACGAAAGGATTTCTGCTTCTCCTTTTCTTCTCGCTCTCTGCTGCTGCGATGTTGACTACATATCAAATGCGCGAACGGGTACCGGCACCCGCACCACGGGAACTTTATAAAGTGGTTGAGTGTCAGATCGCTGCTTTTCGGGCGGATAACTTTCCTGGCGCGTATCGGTATGTCGCAAGTGCCGTCCAGCAAAGGTTTACACTTACGCAGTTCAAATCCATGATCCGCCGCGAATACGGAACGATCACTCAACCGCGACGTGTCGAGTTCGGCTTCGTCAAGGTGCACGGCGGAGATGCGCTCGTGCAGGTCTTCTTCTTCGATGAGGATGGAATGAACCATCCATTTCTCTACACGCTGGTGGCTGAGGACGGCGACTGGAAAATTAGCGGCGTTCAGCCGATGCGATCAGCTCCGAGAGTTCATCAATTCAGCGGCTTGCGCGTTTGAGTTTGCCAATCGCGATCCTTGATTATCGCTGCCAATCCGCCCGCCACTATAAGTCTTGTAGCATCGTCCGAAGCAACGATGTGCCCGCACCACGCGGATGAAGATGTCGATCTTGCAGCGTGGCAGGGATAAGAAAGAAATCGCCCGGCTTGAACTTTGATCCGGCGCACTCGATCTCGCCGGTCAGACAGAGAATGATTCCGAATTTGCACATTGGCGCGGCTTCGCGTTCGGAAGTGAGATCCCATTTTTCGACTATAAACGCGGAATCACGAACCAGTGTTTCCCCTTTGGGTTGGGTCAGCTCCGGTTCCACGTCAGCGAAATCGATCGATTGCATTGACGCATCGATGTCCAAACGCCGCCGTTTTCCATCAGCGTCGACGCGATTCCAATCAAACAGCCGATAAGTCGTGTCGCTGTTCTGTTGAATCTCGGCGATCAAAATCCCGCCGCCCATGGTGTGCAAACGTCCGCTCGGCATGAACATCGCGTCTCCACTTTTCACCGGGATGCGATGGACAAGCTCAGCGGTGTCACGGGTCTCCGCCGCAGCTTCAAATTGCTGCCGAGTAACGCCGCGGCGCACCCCTGCGTAAATTTCGGCGCCCGGAATTGCATCGACAATGTACCAAAACTCGTCCTTTGCTTCGCTGCCGAGTTTTTCTGCCACTATCGCTGGAGGATGCACTTGTAGTGACAGTTTTTCCTGCGCATCAATTAATTTCGCAAGAAGTGGAAAGCGAGGCGCATCCCGCACATTGCCAAAAATCTCTTGTCGATTTTGCGTCCAAAGTTCATGCAAAGCTTTGCCGCGGATCGGGCCGTCGCGCACGACGCTTTGCGTTTCAGGTCGATCGACAATCTCCCATGATTCGCCGATGCGTCCCCTTGCGGGTAATCGCTTGCCAAACTGCGTCTCGAGTCGTCGTCCGCCCCAGGGCCGTTCCATGAAGAGCGGTTCAAAAACGATGGGTTGTGTGAGGTTAAGGTCCGTCATCGATTTTGCGATGCGTAAGGAATGTAGCGGCAGCCGTGCCGATACTCAACGAAAGTGCCTGCCGTAATCAGTACGAAACCATCATGCGCCGCGTCATGGGATTTCTCACGATAAGTTGCCCAATAATCGGAGGACCGGAGTGGCGTCGCGGTTGCGATTGCGCGGGCGTCACCTGTGACAAACGTCGTCGCTGGTATGTTGGTCACCGCGCCCATTTACCACTTTCTTGCGTTTTTTCCGAGGCGTGGTGAAATATCAGCCTATGCGTGCTGGCTGCGTAAGCGAAGGAGTCGATGCGTTTGACTCGGCTTTTGCTGAAAAACGTACTAGGACAATTTAGACTCCGTATCGAGACGCATCGAGAAACTTCAACTTAATGGCAAGTGTCCCGCTCGCGGATTCGAAGGTTGCACTTCACGATAAGGATGATGGATAATTTTTCCACTAATCGCCCGTTGTTCTGTGGAGGAGCGCCGATTGAGACTTCGTTCAGATCGAGAACGCCATATCTATTGCTCCTGCTCGTGATCTGGGTTGTCAGCTGTTTCGAGCCTCCATCCACAAAAGGAGAAGTGGCGCAACCGGTGGCAGCCGTTAACCATAGCAGTGAGGTCAAACGAGCTCCTAGTATTACTGCCACGCCGGAACGCGTGAAAGTCGACAACAAGCCCGGTCGCACTGACATTCGGTGGGATACCGGAGATGGATCAAAGGGCTTTGTCTATGTATCCGCGAATGGCGGGAAGCCTACTCTTTTTGCCACCGGTGCCACCGGAAGCGCAACCGCCTCATGGATCAGATCCGGTAGCTATGTCTTCGAACTTTGTGGAGACGCGGAGCGGCGGACGTTACTTGCGACAGTAACTGTTTCTGGAATCGCAGCACCCCGGGTTTCTCCACCGCGAGTTTCTCCACTTACCGGATCATGGCAAAGCAGATCACGGTGGTTGCTGGTTGTAGTCCTGCTCGCGGTTGTGTATCTCGCGGTCTACTTCAGTTCGACAGGAGCGATGCGCACGGGATTTCCCGCCGAGCCTTCTACTTCACCTCGCCGGCTTCACGTCGCACGGAATCTGCTGCTTGGTGTGGTTGGGTTCTATTGTATCGACTGCGCGATCTTCCATACAGGATTGTATACGTCGATTTTAGCTCCGGATTCGTTCGCAGGAAGAATGGCGATACTCACAGGGGCCGAAGAGCAACGTGTCTCGTCCGGCTTAAAAGAGGTGCTCATCGTCGGGGATTCGCGGATTGCAGAAGGGTTTTCCGCGGCGACTGCTGATAAGCTTGGTTCCGGGGCCGGGGTCAAGTTTCTTAGCCTCGCAGAGCCAGCCTCAAATATCGACACATGGTACTATATGCTTCGAGAAGTTGACCCTTCTCGACGACGATACTCCGCGATCGTCATTCCTTATGGCTATGGCCACGAGCTAAGCCGCGCTCAACTCTTAAGAATCTCAATGGCCGCCCCGCTCTTACGCTATGGCGACTGCTTCGAGTTTGCTTCTGGTTTTCAGCAGTGGTCGGATCGCTTCAGAGCTTTTACGGCATGCATACTCCGAGGATCTGCACTTCAAAGTGACGTTCTCGATCTTCTTGAACATCCGATCCTGCGCGCCAATAGCCTTAAACTAGGGCAAAAAAAACTCGACGCGCGCGTCCGTTATACAGGTCGGGATGACGACATCGTGGGTACTTCGTATAATCCAAACACAGGCCAAATAACTTTCCCGCCACGGCTAACAGAGGCGCAGAGAGAAGCCATTAGGTATAGCTTAGTGCCACCTTCGCAATCGGAGACACAACACTTAGTGGAACTTCAGCGTCATTGGATCCAGCGAATCCTGCAGCGGTATTCAGACAGTCGGGCTGCAATCATACTTATGCCTACGCCACGTGGTCCATTTGGTGGGAAGTTTTCTATGGCTTATAAGACTTTTTTCGGAGGCATCGCGATCCGCAAATCGTTTGCTTTACTTCCAGAGCATACGTTCGATTTCCTCGAGAGCCCCCAATATTATTTTGATGGCTACCATCTAAACGTAAAAGGCCGGCAGAAATTTACCGAAGTAATGGTGGCTGAATTAGTCAGGCGCTTGCAATCGTCTGACTCTACGCACTTTGCTTCCGATCCCAAATAACTGAAAAGCAACTGTCCTGATGTTATTCAACACTCTTCAATACCGGATCTTTTTTTTGATCGCGTTAGGGACTGTTTTACGGTGTGCCATTCCGTGTCGTCGAAAAAAACTTTTGCTCATGGTTGCCGATGCAAGAAGAGCGCGATAAAATGACCGCTCAAACCCTGGACCCACACAGTACCCTGAGGAAGGGATTTATTTTTGCTCCAAATCAATAAAATTTAAACGTACCAAATAATGAAGAAACGGCGCGTGGTCATCACCGGCTTGGGGGTTATTGCCTCCAATGGGGTGGGAACACAGGCATTTTGGGAAGCGAACAAACAGGGCATCTCCGGGACTGGTAC
>CATPCN010000538.1 GCA_955652855.1 uncultured Chthoniobacterales bacterium
GGGCATATTTGATCGCCTGATGCTTTTCTGGAAAAGCGAGGCTCCGAATGCCTCTATTTATATGAGCGAACATCGGCGGATGTCTTCGGATTTGTTCTGACTTCTGTTCTGAGAACGGGCTTTTCTTAGCTCTTGAATCACGTAACTCGTTGATGCGCAACGATTGGCTGCCTCGCTAGGACTCGAACCTAGACAAAGAGATCCAGAATCTCTGGTGCTACCATTACACTACGAGGCAAGCGGGACGCGGGGCCAAACCTAAGACCGTCTTTGACTGCGCGGCAAGTGGCGGATGACCGATAACTATCGAGCCGGCGCTGGCCCGCTCAACCAGATTTCGGCGCCTTCACGCGCGGCTTCCACTTCCAGCCGGCGACCGCTCTCTATAACCAAAAGGCGCGCACGTTCCAGCATTTCGTCGATCTTGTGATCGTCGTGCGCGGGGTCGTGGTGAAACAAAAACAGCTTCTTCGCCCGGGCTTCCAGCGCGAGCGAAACCACGCGGCTCAAGGCGCCGTGTCCCCAGCCGATGCGCTCCTGGTATTTCTCATCGGTGTATTGCGCGTCGAGAATCAGGACGTCCGTATCTTTTAGAAACTCGACCAGCTTCGATCGTTGGACCGCCGCTTGCGCGCGTGCTCGATGCGGGTTTGTTCCATCCCGCGCGGCCAGTTTTAACTTCAAGGGTTCGAACGGCTCATTGTCTGGCAGAAAGGCGATGGAGCCTTCTTTTGTGAAAAGCCGGTAGCCCGCGCAAACGCCCGGATGATTCAAAAATCTCGAGCGCACCCGCACTTTGCCGATCGAAAATTCCATCTTCTTGAGCTCCTGGATCTTCATCGTTCCCGGCAGATCGCTCCAGCTCACCGGGAAAAACGGAACCTCCATTTGGGCGGCCAGAATAGTAGCGAGGCCGGCGCGCGCGCCCTCGTATCCCAGGACGCGAATCGAGTTCTTGGCTTTGTAAGCCGGAAGAAAGAACGGAAGTCCCTGAATATGGTCCCAGTGCGTGTGAGTCAGCAACAAGGTTAGATCGATCGGGGCGGACCCGAACTCTTGCTCCAAGGCGAGTCCCAGCTCGCGAATTCCGGAACCTGCGTCGAGGATAATGATGTCACCGTTGGTGCGAACTTCTACACAGGTGGTGTTTCCCCCGTAGCCAATCGTCGACGGGCCTGGAACGGGGATCGATCCGCGCACGCCCCAGAATTTTATGCGCGTCGACGGCGGATGAAACTTAAGGGCGCGCGACTGACGCGGGGTCAGTTTTCGCCGCGGACGGCGAGCGCGTCTTATCACCGCGGCGAGCTTTTCCCACTTCAACGGCTTAACGAAATAACCGTCGCCACCTGCTTCCAAGACAGCATCGCGATTAATGTCATATATGCGGCCGGCAACGATAATGATCTTTGGCAAATCAAGTTTTTCTCGGATCGCACGACAGACCTGAAGGCCGCTGATCCTGGGCAGCAACAAATCACAAACGATTACGTTTGGCCGTTCCGCGAAGGCAAGGTCGATTCCGGCCGCACCGTCTTCTGCTTCGATCGTACCCCAGCCATGCCGCGCGAAGAGGCGCGCGATGCGCTGACGGCTCTCCGCATCGTCTTCAATGAGTAAGACCGTGGGCATGGGACTCAGCGCGGAATTCTGTCAGGCCACTTCCCCGAAACCAAGAGTTTTTGGCGCTTGTCTAAAGAAGGCTGGAACCGAACGCCCCCGGCTTTCCCGCGCTTCCAGCGCAACTCCGGATTGAGATTGATCTCGCCTTCGGCGCGGATTTCCAAGCAGCTCGTATTCCACCGTAGCGGATTGTCGAAGGCCCCGGCACTGGAATCGAGCCGCGCACGCCCCAAATTTTCAATCGCGTGGACGTCGAGCGGTCCGAAGATTTTTTGGCTGCCGGTTGCGCTCTTCCTCCTTTAAGCATTTGCTCGGGAGCCGGTTCGAGATTCTTCGGCATGAGTGGCCGTTTTTCGGCGCACAGGCGCAATCCACTTTATCGGCTCGTGTTTATTTACAAAGCAAAAACGGCCATCGTGGTTTCCCCCGATAGCCGTTAAAAAATGCCTTCTGTTTTTGCTTAGCGGACTTGACGCCGGCGCAAGATCGACGTGGCGAAACCAATCATGCCCAAACCACAGATACCGACGATCGGCGCGCGAGCGGACATTTCCGGAACTGGCACTGAAACCGTGCCGACATTGTTCACTTTCGTGCCAGCGGTGACGCCGCTGTTGCGAGTCCCCTGCGCTGCGAAATCAGAAGTGCGAAGCAGGTCCGTGGTGGAAAGCACCGAGATACGCGGGCGCCCGAAGATGATGACGCGAAGTTTGAACTGGCGGAGGTCCTGGCTGCTTCGAGCGATGCGACCCAGCGCGGTGAAGCGCGCAAGACGCTTTGGGCGTTGGCGGACAAGGCAGGCGCTTTTCAGCAGGCGGCCATCGAAGCGCTCGCGCGTTCGCCCGAACTTCCGCGCGACGAACAGCAACGCGTCGTCGATGCGCTAAACAAATTGCCATCGCTGGGCGTCGTGGACGGACTGCTTGCCTTCGATTTGAAATTGCAACTGCGTCCTGAAAACGCGCAGCAGATTTATGACGAGGCTTCGGCACGATACGCGCGCGGCGAGATGTCCGATCTGATCGAGCTCGCGCGCTGGCTGAATTTGCGCAAGCAATCCGATCGGGTCCTCGCACTTGTTCCGGAAGAACGCGCGCTGTCGAACGACCAACTGCTTCTGACGCGCATGGACGCCATGGCGAACACGGCACACAGGGAGGAAATCGATGCGCTTCTTTCGCGGCCTGGTCTCGCGCTCGATCCGTCGGTCGCGGAAAGTTTTCGCGCGCGCACGGCGCAGGAACGCGGCAGCACGCTCGACTCCGATGTGCATTGGAACCACGCCATCGCGCTGGCGGGTGTCGATCCTTTCAAGTTGCGTTTCGTCGCGAACTTCGCCGAACAAAGTCAGGCCGGCGACGTGGCGATACGCTGTTATGACTTGCTGGCTCGGGTTCCCGGTCATGCGCCGTTTGCTTATCGCGCCATGCAACGTCTCACCGATCTGAGCGGAAACACCGTCGGCGCGCCCGCCATTGCCGAGAAAATTTCCAGCTTCGCGCCGGACGATCCGAACGCGCGCGATCAACTCGTTTATCTCGATCTTCTCCTCGGACGTAACATCGACACTAATTTTGAGACCGCGAAAAAATTGGCGGAACAATATCCGACGCGGCTTTCATATCGAACCACTGCGGCGCTCGGATATCTTCGCAAGGAAGACGCCGGTTCCGCGCTCGCGCAGTTTCAGGGTCCGCCGATCGACTGGGAACGAACGCCGCCGGCGTGGCGCGCAGTTTACGCGGCAGTGCTCGCGGCCAATGATCAAACCGAACCCGCCAAGAAAATGGCCGCCAAGATTCCAATCGAAAAATTAAATCGAGAAGAGCGCGCGCTCATCGCGCCGCTCACCGGTTCCGCGCAATAATTTAGAGCAAGCTCGCGCCGAACGCGCCCGGCCCGCGTTTCCAGCGCAGTTCCGGGTGGAGATTGATCTCATCCGCGCGCACTTCGAACCCGGCCGAGCGCAGCAAGTAGGCGATGCCTTCGCGACTTTCCATCGTCTCTTTCAAACTGCGCGCAAAAAGCTCGATATATTCCTTGTACGATTCGAGAGACAATTTTCCTTCCGCAAAATTCTCGGCCAGCGCTTCGTCGTGATAATCGATCAGATCGATCAGGGCGCGGCGAAGTTTCTGCCGCATTTCTGGATCGACAACAATTTTGAAAGGCGTCGCGCCCGGATCGGGCACAGCCAGTTCTCTTTTCACGCCGGTCTGATCGGCGGAGACGATATGAAAATCGCGATGTTCTTCCATGGATTCCGCGGTGGCGGATATCTCAGGTTAACGAAGGAGCCGCGCGCGGCCTAGAAGAAAATCGGGATAATCAAAATCGCAACGATGTTGACGACCTTGATCATCGGATTGATCGCGGGCCCGGCCGTATCTTTGTAAGGATCGCCCACCGTGTCGCCCGTGATGGAGGCGGCGTGCGCAAACGAACCTTTCCCGCCGAGATTTCCTTCCTCGATAAATTTCTTCGCGTTGTCCCACGCGCCGCCGCTCGAAGTCATCGCGATCGCGACGAACAAGCCGGTGACGATGGTGCCGACGAGTAACCCGCCGAGAACGACCGGCCCGAGCTGTGGGATGACTGCGACCGCGACCACAAAAATCAGCGGCAACAATGCCGGCACGATCATTTCGCGCAGCGCCGCTTTCGTCACGATATCGACGCATTTGCCGTACTCCGGCGTGTCCGCGCCGGTCAAGATGCCGGGCTTCGCTTGAATTTGCCGCCGAACTTCGCGCACGACCGCGCCGGCCGCTTTGCCGACCGCGTCCATGCTGAACGCCGTGAAAATGAACGGCAGCAAACCGCCGATGAAAAGTCCGATGATCACTTTCGGTTCGGTGAGCGAGAAATAACATTCGGCGTAAGCGACGTTGTGCGCTTTCAATTCTTCGACGTACGATCCGAACAAAACGAGCGCCGCTAATCCGGCCGACGCGATCGCGTAACCTTTCGTCACTGCTTTCATCGTGTTACCGACGGCGTCGAGCTCATCGGTGATGCGGCGCACTTCTTTCGGCAGATTGCTCATCACGGCGATGCCGCCGGCGTTGTCCGTGATCGGACCAAACGCATCGAGCGAAATAATAATGCCCGCCATGGACAACATCGACATAACGGCGATCGCGATGCCGTAGAGCCCGGCGAAATGAAAGCTCAGCAAAATCGCAATTCCGATAAAACCAACCGGCAGCGCGGTCGCATGTTGTCCGGTCGCGAGACCCGCGATGATGTTTGTGGCATGCCCGGTCTCCGACGCGTGCGCAATTTTTTGCACCGGACGGTAGTGCATCGACGTGTAATAATTTGTGATCACGACAACCACGGCGGTCATGACCAAACCGATCAGCGAAGCACAATAAAGTTGAGTGGGGGAGCGCGTGAGGCCGCCGATCGTCACGCCGTTTGGAAAAACATGATACGTCGCTGGCCAGAATAGAATTGCCGAGACGAGCGCGCTCGCGCCGACTGCGCCCATCAACATGCTGGCCGGTTTGCCGTTCGCGACGTTGACAAATAAAACGCCAACGATCGCGCCGAGCACGGAAATGCCGCCGAGCACGAATGGATAAATGATCGCGGCTGGTTCTGCCGCGAGTGTAAGCGCGGCGACTAAAATCGCGCCGATCAAACTAACGGCGTAAGTTTCAAAGACGTCCGCCGCCATGCCGGCGCAATCGCCCACGTTGTCGCCGACGTTGTCGGCGATCGTTGCGGGATTGCGCGGATCATCTTCTTCGAGACCTTTCTCGATCTTGCCGACGAGGTCGGCGCCGACGTCGGCGGCTTTGGTGTAAATGCCGCCGCCGAGCCGTGCGAACACGCTGATCAAGCTCGCACCGAGCGCGAGCCCGACGAGACTGCGCACCGCCATGTCATGTCCGACCATCTTGCCTGCGACGGTATAAAAAATTGCGACCGCGAGCAGCGCGAGCCCCACCACGAGCAAACCAGTAACCGCGCCGCCGTTGAATGCGATTCGCAACGCCGCCGTGCGCGACTGACTGGCCGCTTGCGTCGTGCGCACATTTGCGATCACGGCGATGCGCATGCCGATGAAACCGGCCGAAAGCGAACAGAACGCGCCGACGACGAATACAATCGACGTCTCATTGTCATTAAAAATAAAAAGCAAAATGAAAATGACAACGGCAATCGCGCTGATTGTGACGACCTGTCGATTCAAATAAGCCTTCGCGCCTTCCTGCACTGCGGCGGAAATTTGTCGCATCCGTTCGTTGCCCGCCGATTTGCGAATGACCGCTGTGATGAGAAAGAAGGCGAAAGCGAGCCCGACGACCGCGCACCACATCGACAATTGCACACCGGAATTAAGAATCGTTAGGGCAAACAAAGTCATGGGGTCGGATTTGAAGCGTGGACATTAGTGGGTTTTGCCCCGCTGGCAAAGGCTATTTGGATTCTGCGCGACCGAAATTGTCGATCTTGTGCGCGATCAATTTTCGCAGCTTTACAATTCAAAAATGGAGCGCAACCGTTTCATGAATGACGCGGTGTATTCCTGCGCTTTTTTCGTTTGATCTTCCGGAATGGTCGCGCCTTTGATGATGCCTTCGGTTTCCATTTTGCGGCGCGCGAGCAGTTCACTCAGTTGCTGCAAGCTTTCCGGTGATTGACGCAGCACGTCGGCCATCATCGGTTGGCTGATTTCCATGACGTAGCAATCGCCGTCCGCGCGCACGGTGGCGCTGCGCGGTTCGCCGGTGAGGAGCGACATTTCGCCGAAGCAATCGCCGGAACGCAGCACGCCTACCTGAATGTTCGTTCCGTTCTTCGAAACGGAAACGCTGGCCGTGCCGCGCAATAAAATGAACATGGAATCGCCCGCCGCGCCTTCTTCGATGACGCGTTCGCCGCGGCCGAAGTGGTCGAGCTTCGATTTCTTGAGCAAATCGTCGAGTTGACTCTCGGGCAGACATTGAAAGAGCCGGTCGCCCTGTAAAATGGTGCGCGCTTCGGCATGTCCTTCACGCGCCGGTCGCGCGGCGGCGCGGTCGACATGCAAGCTGACAATGGGAAAGGGGATCGCGATCCGCTGACGTTTGAGCTCGTACCAAATGTTCGTGCGAATGGCGTCGTTGATCTCATTGACCAGGGAATGATTGCCCATGTAGAACTTGATCTCGTAGGTCATGGCGCTGGCGGCGAAGTCGATCAGGTAAACTCTGACTTTCGGATCGGGCAACACGCCGGTTGCGCTTGAGGCGGCGCGATAAAGTACGTCCTTCACGCGATTCGGCGGCACGTTGTAATCGACACCCACACGAACGCGCATGGCGTGGACTTCCGTCGGGTAATGCAAATTGACGATCGTCGTGCGAACGATTTCGTTGTTCGGGATGTCGAGATAGATGCCGTCGTTCGTGCGTAAACGCGTCGAGCGCCAGTTGATCTCCATCACTTCGGCAAAGCGCTCGTTGACCTGCAGCCAGTCGCCCACCTTGTATGGCCGGCTGATTTGCAACGACATACCGGCGATGATTCCCCCGAGCAGATTTTGACCGGCCAAGCCGAGAACGATGGCAGCGATACCTGATCCGGCGAGCAGACCTGTTAACCAGCGTCCGGCATGGTAGCCGTACCAGAGCACAGCGAGCAGTGTGATCAGGTAAATGAGCAGCGCGACGATTTGCCGCGGAAAATGCGGGATCGGCGTCTGCTTTTTCTTCTCGAAATAAAAATTCCAAACGTAACGATCCACCAGCGCGACAACGAAGGCCGCGCTTAAGAGCACAAGCGCCGTGCCGGCATGGTTGCGCAGATCGAGCGCAACGCCGTACGTCCACATCGCCGCGTAAAACGCCAGCGCGAGACAAAACAGTCGAAACAAAAGACCGAGCCGCACGCCGGCGCGGCGTTTTAACAACCGGCCGATCATGAGCGTGACGAAAAACGTCACGATGAAAACGACGACCGTGGCCGCGGTGTGCTGGGTATCGAGTAAACTAAACATCAGTGTCGCGCGCCAGAATAGCAGCGCCTCGCCATTGGCGACAAGCTTCGTAGTTGTAGCGGCGTTTGTGTCAAACGCCTCTACACACGTGGCGGCGCAACGGCGAGCCATGCCCAACCGGCCAGAAAACAAAGACCGCCCAGCGGCGTGATCGCGCCTAACGAGCGAATGTTCGTCAGCGCCATTGCGTACAAACTTCCGCTAAACAAAATAACTCCGGCAAAGAAAAGCCACCACGCGCCGCGATTCGTCGCCGCGTAAAACGCGAGCACGAACAAGGCGATCGCATGAATGAAATGATAAAGCACCGCTTTGTTCCAGACATCGAGCATGCCATGACTTTCGATTGTCGATCTTAGCCAGTGCGCGCCAAATGCGCCGAGCGCCACCGCCAGAAAACAAAGCGCCGCCGCGATTCGAAACAGCAAAGTCGATGACACGCTCAATGTTTATCTCGATCCAAGAAATTTCGCACACTCGCCGCCACTCGGACCATAAAAGAAAACCCAGAGGGCGAGATCGTCGCTGAAATTTTCGAAGCGATGCACGATGCCGGCTCGGACGAAGATGAAATCGTGCGGCGCGATTGTGCGGCGCCCATCTTCGCTCACGAACTCGCCAGTTCCGGAAATCACGACGTAGATTTCGTCCTGCTCATGCGGCGTTTGCGAATCGAGACCGCGCGGCGCGTATAATTTCACGCGCAATGTTCCATGTTCAAAAAGCGCGATCGATCTTTCCTTGGCCGATTCCAGCAATTGCGCGAGCGCATCTTCCACGGAGATGGTGCGCGATGAATTCATTGTCGATCTTTTCCCTGGAAAACTCGGCTTCACAACATGTCGATGAAACGGTTAGCTTCAGCGTATGCATAATATGCCAGCGATCATGAAAAATTTTTCCGGGATTTTTTGCGCATTCGCGCTCACGCAAATCGCTTTTGGCGCGATCCCAGTCCAGGAACGCGCCGATCGTTTTCTTGAGCTGGCGAATGCCGGTTTCAAAGCGCTCACCAAAGTGAATCAAGAAGCGCAGTGGTTCGCGCTCACCGATGTCACGCCTGAGCATGATGCCGCGTCCGAAACGGCAGGCAAAGCGTACGCGGCCTTCAACGGCAATCCGGCGCTGATCAACGAAGCGCGCGATTTGCTCACGCATCGCTCGGAATTGAAAGAGCTGACGGTGCGGCAGTTGAATCAGCTGCTGCTGAATGCGGCAGAAGGTCCGATGACGAATCCCGATCTGGTTTCGAAACGCGTGGAAGCCGAGACGAAACAATCGTCGATCTTGAACAGTTTCGAATTCAAACTGAACGGCCAGCCGATTACCGCGAACAAGATCGACAACATGCTCACAACGAGCACCGATCTGGCGGAGCGGAAAGCGGTTTGGGAAGCGTCGAAGGAATCAGGTCCGGCGCTCAAGCCGAATCTGATCAAGCTGCGCGATCTGCGCAACGGCGTCGCGAAAGAAATGAAGCATCCGGATTATTTCGCGCTCGAAGTCGCCGGTTACGGCATGACGACCGACGAGATGATCAAGATGCACGACGATTTTTTGAAGCAGTTGCGCCCGCTTTATTTGCAATTGCACACCTGGGCGAAATACAAGCTGGCGGAGAAATATCATCAGCCGGTGCCGAAAAAAATTCCGGCGCATTGGATCAACAATCGTTGGAGCCAGGAGTGGACCGGTCTGGTCGAGGCGGCCAACATCGACGATCGCTTCAAGGGCCGCGAGCCGGAATGGGTCGCGAAAACGGCCGAGCAATTTTATACGGGCCTCGGATTCGCGACGTTGCCAGCGACTTTTTGGACGAAGTCTGATCTTTATCCCGTCCCGGCCGGCGACAAGCGGAAGAAAAACACGCACGCCTTTTGCAATCACATCGATCTCGAGAACGACATTCGCTCGCTGCAAAACATCGAGCCGAATTCGCAATGGTTTTTCACCGCGCATCACGAGCTCGGGCACGGCCATTACTTCATGGCTTATACGCGACCGGAAGTGCCGCCGCGACCGGCGCGATCGCCGCGATCGGTAGCGCTGACTCGCAAGCGAGGCGGTACGCCATCATGCCGCCGTTCGAGATCCCGGTGACGTACAGCCGCGCGGGATCCGTCGCGTACGTGCGCGCGGTCGCGCGAATCGCA
>CATPCN010000539.1 GCA_955652855.1 uncultured Chthoniobacterales bacterium
GTAAATGTAGCGATCGCGCTCGGATTGTTCGCGGTCATCGGACTTCGAGCTTCGTTCGACCCGGCAGAACTGGGAGGTCAGGATCTCCTTTCGAAAATCTTCGCCATCAATATCGGGCTGACGCTTTTTAATTTGCTTCCGGCGTTTCCGATGGACGGCGGCCGCGTGCTGCGCGCGCTCCTCGGCATGCGTCTCAGTTTTTTACGCTCCACGCAGATCGCAGCAGCCATCGGCAAAGTTTTCGCGGCCATCTTCGGATTTGTCGGATATTTCTATTGGGGAAATCCGATGCTGCTCTTCATTGCCGTTTTTATTTTTTTTGCAGCTTCGCAGGAAGTTGCAGTGGCGAAACTTCGCGAAGTTCCTCCGGAAATTCCGGTGGCAAGCGGTTTTCCTCCGCAATAAATTTTTCATCGACATGTCCGCGGCTTCACTTAAGACCAAACCCGATCTTGTGAAAAAAGTGCACGAGGTGCCGCACAAACCAGGCGTGTACTTGATGCGCGACCGTTTTAATCGCGTGATTTACGTGGGCAAAGCGCGTGATCTGCGCAAACGCGTCGGCTCCTACTTTATGCCGTCAAAAATTGCGGTCGCCGATATCAAAACGCGCGCGCTGCTCGATGCGGTTTGGGATTTCGAAACGCACACCGTGCAAAGCGAGGCCGAGTCGCTCTTGCTCGAAGGCAAATTGATCAAGGAATATCGGCCGCGTTACAACATCTCGTTTCGCGACGACAAGCGCTTCCTCGTCGTCAAGATCGACATGACCGAAGATTGGCCGCGGTTTCGGCTGGCGCGTTTCAAGAAAGATGATGGCGCGCGCTACTTCGGTCCCTACGCGCATGCCGGCGCGCTGCGGCAGACGCTAAACTTCATGCGGAAAAAATTTGGCGTCCTCACCTTCGGTCGCGGTTCGCCGACGGAACGCGAACTAAAATCGGCGACGTATCAAGTGCCGATGCGTTTGAGTGAAATCACGGCCGAACAATATCGGGAACGTGCTGCGCAAGCCTGCGAATTTTTAGAAGGCCACTCGCGCGAGATGATCAACGCGGTCGAGGAAGAAATGCAAAAGGCGGCCGCGAAGACCGATTTTGAGAAGGCCGCGGAGCTGCGCAACATGCTCGAAGATTTAAGACGAACGACAAAGCCGACGCGGCGATTCACGCGCGGCAGTTTGCCGAGCACGATCGATCCGATGGCGGACGTGCAAGCCCTCGCCGATGCGCTGCAACTTCCGCGCGTGCCGCTCGTCATGGAATGCTTTGACATCTCGAATATTTCCACAACGCACGTGGTGGCTTCGATGGTTTGTTTTCGCAATGGCGTTCCGGACAAGGACAATTATCGCCGTTATCGCATCCGCACGGTCGAAGGCCAGGATGATTTCGCGAGCATGGCCGAAGTGGTGCGCCGACGATATTCGCGGGTGTTACTGGAAGCGCGCGAAGTTGAACCCGCTATTGCCGAATTTTCGCAGGAGAATCCGAGCGACGCGATTCAACGAGCGGTTGCGCAGCTCGTTCGATTACCCGATTTGATTATTGTCGATGGAGGCAAAGGCCAACTTTCATCTGCCTGTCGAGAATTGCAGAGGCTTGGCTTGCACGAATTGCCGATCATCGGATTGGCTAAAGAGTTCGAGGAAATTTATCGACCGGGTCGCGCGCTGCCTTTGCAACTGCCACCCGATTCCGGTGCCCTGCGTTTGCTGCAACGAATCCGCGACGAAGCGCATCGTTTCGCGAACACGTATCATCAGCTCCTCATGAAGAAACGGATCGGCGAAAGCATTCTCGACGATTGCCCGGGGGTGAGTCAGAACCGGAAAAATCTTCTGCTGCGAAAGTTCGGTTCGGTAAATCGCTTGCGAAATGCGTCAATTGAAGAGATCGCATCGACCGAAGGAATTGGGCCGAAGCTGGCGGAGGAAGTTCACCGCTTTTTGCAGCGGCATTGAGCCGATTGCGCACATGACATCGTTTAAAAATTATATGTCGATCTTGCTGGCGTTCGCGCTGAGCCGCGCGGCGTTTGGCCAGGAAGTCAGTCCAACTTCGGCGGCATCACCGACGCCAGTCGACGAGACGATCGTCCCGACATTTGAAACGCAAAAGCTGGCGCGCACCTACATCCTCGACGTTCCCGCGCCGCGCGGGCAGATCACCGATCGCAATGGCACGCCACTCGCGCAGAACAAGCTCAGCTACAATCTCGCGATCACGTTTCCGACGCCTCTCGATTTTTCCGACAAGCAGGCGCTCGAATTTGCGCGCGAGAAGATCGGAGCCGCGGAAAAGATTATCGGACGTTCGTTGAAAAATTCCGACGAGCTGATTTTGCGGCATTATCGCAACCGCGGCGCGTTGCCATTCGAGATCGCGCAAAACCTGAGCAAGCCCGAATACGAAGAAATTAAAGATCATCTGCCCGCGGCCGTAACGTTGCGCCCGATTTATGTGCGGACGTATCCGAACGGAAAAATCGCAGGGCAAATCGTGGGTTACAGCGGCAAGACTAGCCGCAATGCCGACGGCATCATCGACAATCACGAAGTGCTTTGGGCGGAGACCGAGGGGCGCGAAGGCCTCGAGCAAACCTTTAACGCGATGCTCACCGGTCAGCACGGGCAATACAAACTGACGTTCGACAAAGACGGCCGAAAAACTTCCGAGAAACTCATCGCGCCGCCGATGCCGGGTTACAACGTGATCACAACCCTCGATCTTCATTTGCAGGAGCTCGCCGAGAAAGCGCTCCAAGCGAAAGCGAAACGTGGCGCGATCGTGATTGTCGATCCTAACAATGGCGACGTGCTCGCGCTCGCGTCGTGGCCAACTTACGATCCGAATA
>CATPCN010000540.1 GCA_955652855.1 uncultured Chthoniobacterales bacterium
CCTTATGGTACTCTGGCTCGGCCATGTCGTTCCCGAGGCGGGCCCGATCCTGTATTTACTGCTCGCCGGCAACGCAATCGCCATCATGCTGACTGGTGCGGGAACCTCTGTTTGTCAGGGACTGGGCGTGGTGCGAATGGAGACTGCCTACATCGCTCTCGGCCTGGCTCTGAATCTAGTCCTCAAGTTCACACTCATCCCGACGATCGGCGCTATGGGCACGGTGGCCGCCTCTGCCATTAGTTGGGCCACGTCCGCGGCGGTGTTCCTCGTCTTTATGCACATGAAGGTGGACCTGCCTATATCGAGCACACTCAAGGGAATCCGCAGTATGCTCGTCACCGTTCTCGAGATCCTTATTCTGCGCCTGATCGTGGGATCGCTTCCACTACCGGTCGGTCGGTTTGATGCGTTGCTTTCGATTGCTCTCCTGAGCGTACCGTTGACGGTGGTGTTTGTCCTCGCCTTAATCGTAGCCAAGGTATTACCCAAGCCAAAGATGCGCGGTTGGAGCAGTTTCAGGCTCTGATAAAAATTAACCAAAAAGCGAGAACCATGACCAACCCGTCACCTTCCCTCAGCGTTATACGCCGACTGGTGAACCTCGCCAGGCAGCCGCCGTCGAAATCCATTGTCAACATCGGCAGACACATCCGGAAACACATATTCTATCTAAGAAACGAGGCCGGCAGACAACCGCCTTTCTCCATGAATTACTGCGGCTTCCGCCTACACTACGAGTCTGGCGATGTTGTCGTCAATTTATTCGCCACGAATGGGCACTACGAACCTGAAGTCATGAAACTACATCCGTCGGGCTCTGCCGGAAGACGCCGTCGTTGTAGACGTGGGTGCGAATGTAGGTCTGTTCAGTCTCGCCGTCTTGGGTCACAAGCATCGGGCCTTTGTCCACATATTCGAGCCATCCCCTGTCCCGGGACGACTGTTACGCATGAACATGGACGTAAACGGCCTTTCCGATCGCGTGAAGCTGAACCCTATGGCGCTCTATTCCGAGCCAGGCGAAATGGATTTTTGCGTACACACGGGGGACATGGCCGCGCTGGACGGGTTAAGGGATACGGGTTATGCCATCGCGGGGAAAACGAATGTCATCAAGGTGCCGGTCTCAACCCTTGATCTGTACACGGCGTCGTTGGCCCTGAACAGAATGGACCTGCTCAAGTTGGACGCTGAAGGCGCGGAGTACTTCATACTACTCGGTGGGCGGAGCACCATCCGCACGCTGCGTCCCGCCGTCATTTTCGAAGTGGGCAGGAAGAACTTGGCGCCGTATGGCATAACATGTGATCAAATCTACGCATTCTTCGACAGCGCTGGGTATTGCATATCAACCTTCTCGGGTGATATCCTTGACGCCCCTACTTTCTCCGAACGAGTGGACGTGGACAACGAGTTCCTTGCGACTCCCCGCTTGTGAGTCCGTGTTCCGGGCTACACCCAATGGCTAAACCCAAGGGAATCGACATGACAACTACCTCGCCAACGCTCGGGCATGCAGTGTCTCGACAAGCCCATGAAATAGCCCCGAGGCAGACCATCAGCCGGACCGTCCTCATGGCTCCGATCTGGTTCTTCGAGGCCTTCTTGACCATCACGGTCCTTCTCTTTGCCTTTGGACCGTGGCCCTGGCCAGTCAACAACCCGATCAAGCTATACGGCTTCCTTGTCCTTTCGCAGATGTGCCTGTGGGCGGGATATCGCAGCGCCATTAATCGAAGCCCGCGTGGATACTCTGGCTGGATCGGAGCCAAACGCCTGACTCTCGTCAGCCTTATCGTCAGTGCCGTCTGGTTCATACCGAACCATCAGCTAAGGTCCGGCAGCACAAATGCCTTCGACGTGATCGAATTCTGGAACGCCGTCGGCAAGGGGTTAACCGATCCCGGCGATGCCTACAACGAGCGGCAGAAGGCCTACAATGAACAGCGTCAAACGGTGATAGGAAATCGGACGACCATGGGGCAGATGGCGGTGGTATTGTCGTTTGCGGTCTATCCTCTAATGTGGTTTCTGTTCCCGCTGGGCGTGGTTTACTGGAGTGTACTCAGCCGAAGGATGCGGATTGCGGTCGTTGTGTTACTGCTTCTGGATTTACTGTCATGGATATCCTTTGGAACGAACAAGGGGCTTGCCGACTATTTATTGCTGTTGCCGTGGATGCTGTTTGCCCGGAACCCGTGGTCCTTCCTGGTGCATGCGCGAGCCTATATCATCGTTGTTCTGGCTGGATTTATCCTTTTTCTGAGCTTCTTCGTCTCCGGAATAGCGGGACGAATGGGCGGGGAAATTGGTTACGAGGACGAAACGGCGGAGATGGTACTCGACACGGACAACTGGATGGTGGCTGCCCTGCCGCCGAAGGCTCAGACAGCATTTGGTGCGTTTACCTCCTACGTGACCCAAGGGTACTTCGGGCTGTCGTTGGCACTCGATGAACCCTTCGATTGCTGCTATGGATTCGGCAATTCATACTTCACGATAGGTTTGTCGGATCATCTCTTCGCGTCCGGTTTCATCGCCGACCGGACCTACCCCGCCAAGATCCATGCTGCGTACGGCTGGGATATGTACGGTCGGTGGTGTACATTTTACCCTTGGATTGCCTCGGACGTGACGTTCCTTGGAGCACTAATTGTCATGTTCCTCATCGGACGATTGCTCGCCCTGGTCTGGTTGGACGTGTTGAAGCGTCAGAATCCTTTCGCGGTGGCCCTCTTCCCGCTCGTCCTCATGATGTTGTTCTATGTCTCCGCCAACAATCAGGTGCTTCATTTCTCGTCAACGTTGTTCCCCTTCTGGACAATCCTGGTGTTGTGGTTGTTGACACGAAAACGAGAAACCCAGTATGCAATCGCTCGATGAACGGCATCGTATTTGCAACGTCTGCGGTATCGTTGATTTCGAGCGGCCCCTAGACGCAACGAGGCTTGAACGCATGGGGTGGTCGCGGTGCCAGCAGCGATCCCGTCATCGGGATCCGCCCTTCTCACGGGAGACGCTAACGCCATGAGTTCATCAGCCTTTCCTCGCGTGCTCGTGGTCAATCACGCGTCGTTCAACTGGAGCCACTGCAACGGCATTACGCTGTCGAACCTCTTCGCTGGCTGGCCGCAGGACCGGCTGGCCGCACTTGTGCTGTCGCCCGGCGAGATCGCAGATGATGTCTGCAACCGCCACTGGCGGTTGACCCGTGCCGACATTCTGCGGGCGCTGGCGGGCCGCCCGCCCCAAGACGGGCCCGTGGCGCCATGCCGGGCGGACGCGGTGCCACCCGCCGCCGCACCCGCTCCACGCACGCCGGCGGAAAGGCAGTGGCGCGTGCCGCTGGGCGAGCTTGTGTTCCGCCTGCCCTCGGTACTCTCGGAGGACCTGCAGCGCTGGGTGCGCGCTTTCGCCCCCGACGTGTGCTTCTCGATGCTGGGCACAGGAACCGCAGCCTGTGTCACTACCCGCTTGGCGCGCCTGGTCGGTGCGCCGATCGTTCCGTTTTTTACTGACGACTGGCTGTCCACGCTCTACGGCGATCTCTGGGCCCGCCACTGGCTGCGCCGGAGCCTGCGGTATTGGATGGGAGCTTGTCTTGAACGAGCGCCGCTGCGTTTTGCGGCCAGTGACGAGATGGCGGCCGAGTATCGCCAGCGCTTTGGTGGACGCTTCGAGGTAGTCAGCAACTCCATCTCAGCCGCCGACTACCCCGATCAGGTGCCGAGCCCCGTGACGAACCCAGTCCTGCGCTTCGTCTATGCGGGCGGCCTCTATCTGGATCGATGGCAGGCGATCATCGAGATTGGCCAAGCCTTGGCCGCGTTGCGGGCGGAGGGACTCAACGCCGAGTTGCTGGTCTATACAAGCCCGGACAACGCACAAAGCTACCGTGAGGCCTTGGATTTCCCGCCCGTGCGCCTCATGGGTTGGCTGCCACCGGAGGACCTGCCGCGCGTGCTCATGGCGAGCGACATCAACATCCACGTCGAAAGCTTCACCCCCTCGCATAGCGTATATACGCGGCTCTCATTCTCCACTAAGATTCCGCAGTTGCTCATGGCCGGACGCTGCATCCTGGCATACGGCCCGGCCGGCTTGGCCTCTATTCGCCATCTTACGCGCGCTGGCGCCGGCATCGTTGTGGAGCGGCAGGATCCGCAGGCACTGCGGGAAGCCCTGCGCCGCCTGCTCACCGACTCCGTCCTGCGCGAGGATGCCGGGCGCGCTGGCCGCCGGGTTGCGATGGGACGGTATGAGGCCGCCAGCGAGCGCGAGCGTGTCCGCCGCCTGCTCAATGAGGCTTGCCGCTTGGGTGTACCGCAGAAGAATCCATGAACCGCCATCCGCTCCCGCCAATAGATCATCTAAGTGGCGCTAACTTCAAATAACTGCAGATGAAAATCGCCATTGTCATTTTCACAGACTTCGACAAGGAAAGTGCGGCTGTAAGGCGAGTAAAAATGTTGGGCAAAAGGCGGCCGTGATTTACCCGAGCAAATTATTGAAGGGCGACAATTCGATCGCGAACACGGTCGAAAGGTTCGTGGCTTGGTTCGGATTAAGTATTAAAATATCGGCTTCAGGCGGCAAATCCTTCCATAGAGCTTAAACATGAGAATGCCTATACATGTGATGTTGCGGCTCTTCGATATTGTGGCGGCACCGTTGTCTCTTTTGTGCGCTGCTTATTTGAAGTGTATTCGCCGTATTGGCTTTCATCGCTTGCCCCTCAACAAGAAAGCCATGCTTGTTATTGGAGTTTTACCCATCCGTGACCACTACGCGGAGCCACTCTTTCATCCGAAGCACCTTAGAAAATCTCTTCGTGACGTACGAATGCTTCCCGCTCTTGATCTCAATGAGAGACAACAATTGGAGTTGCTGTCCAAGTTTACATTCGCCTCGGAGTTGGATGAACTCAGGTCTCAACCACGCGATATACTTCATTTCAATTATGGTGAAGGGAATGTCTCCTTCTGTGCGACGGACGCGGAATACCTCTATAATATAATCCGTTGTTTCAAACCTCGAAATATCATCGAAATCGGCAGCGGCAACTCAACGATAATGGCGATGCAAGCATTGCGAGCAAATTCGCGCGAACAGCGAGACTATGCCTGCCAGCATATTTGCATCGAGCCGTACGAGGCCAAGTGGCTCGAAGAGACGGGAGTAACTGTTGTCCGGGAAAAAGTGGAGGACGTGGATCGGGCGCTTTTTGCCACTCTGAAAGCAAACGACATTCTCTTCATCGACTCCTCGCACGTAATCCGCCCACAAGGAGACGTAATCGTTGAGTACCTGGAGATTCTTCCCCTTCTGGCTCCAGGTGTTTTGATACACGTTCACGATATCTTTACTCCTCGCGATTATCTGGATTCATGGGTATTCGACCAGATTCTCTTTTGGAACGAACAGTATCTGCTCGAAGCATTCCTCTCATTCAATAATGATTTTAGAATTATCGGAGCCGCGAATTTTTTGAAGCATAAATATTTTGCTGAACTCTCGCGGGTGTGCCCCGCTCTAAACAGTGAACCATCCCAAGAACCGGGGTCTTTCTGGATGCTTCGAACCATGAATTAGGTGGTGATACGGCAGGATCGCACGTGGATCGTATGAAAGTTGGCATTGTTATCTTGGCGAATTTTCACAAGGAGACGGCGCCTGTCCGGAGGGTGAAGCTGATCGGAAAGGCATTAACGTCTCGTGGACATGAGGTAGTCGTGTTGGTACCCCGACGTTTCTGCCCGGGTCCCATCGTCGAAGAGATGGATGGACTGAAGGTTCAATGGGGAGCCGTTATAACGGCGGATAGTCGAAGCAAAATTTATGCAAGGATTAAGGATCGATGGGTTGTTTTTCGATCGGCCTGGAAGCTGGCAAAGAGTGGTCTCGATTGGTTAATTCTCTATAATTTGGGCGTCGAAGGGATTGTCTTATGTGTCATTGCTCGCCTTCACGGCACACGAATCGCAGCGGAGTATTGCGATTTGCGCGTGCAACCATCCAAACCGACCATCGAAGACCATGTTCGAATTGCATGGCAAAATATCGCGGACAGGACTGTTCCTAGACTGGCCCAGGCAAATCTAGTGATTAGCCGGTTTTTAGAAGAATGGATTAAGCGTCGTGCCCCGAAAGTCG
>CATPCN010000541.1 GCA_955652855.1 uncultured Chthoniobacterales bacterium
AATCCAAAATCCAAAACCAAAAATGCCTCGCATCCTTTCCGGCATCCAACCGAGCGGTGTTCTGCACATCGGCAATTATTTCGGCATGATGCGGCCGGCGATCGCGCTGCAAGCCGAGGGCGAAACTTTTTATTTCATTGCCGATTATCATGCGCTCACCAGCTTGCGCGACGCAAAAACGTTGCGGGAAAATTCGAGAAGAGTTGCGCTCGATTTCCTGGCGTGCGGTCTCGATCCGGAACGCGGCGCGCTCTTCATGCAAAGCGATGTGCCGCAGGTGACTGAGCTGGCCTGGATTCTTTCGACGGTTGCGCCGACGGGACTTCTCGAGCGCGCGCATTCTTACAAAGACAAACTAGCGCGCGGCATGTCGCCGACGGTCGGCTTGTTCAGTTATCCGGTGCTGATGGCGGCCGACATTTTGATCTACGACAGCGACATCGTGCCGGTGGGCTGAGATCAAAAACAGCACATCGAGATGACGCGCGATCTGGCGGTAAAAATGAACGAAGCGTTCGGGGCCGAGCCGGCCAGGCAATTGTTCAAGCTTCCCGAGCCGCGCATCCAGGCCACAACCGAAACTGTTCTTGGAATCGACGGTCAAAAGATGAGCAAAAGCTACGGCAACACGATCGACATCTTCGGCGACGAAAAAGAAACGCGAAAACGCGTCATGAGCATCGTGACCGATTCAACGCCGGTGGAAGCGCCGAAAGATCCGGCAAGATCGATAATCACTCAGTTGTATTCGCTTTTCGCTTCGAAAAACGAACTCGATGAAATGCACGAGCGATTCAAAAAAGGCGGCACCGGTTACGGCGATTTCAAAAAGCAGCTCTTCGACAAGCTCTGGGAATATTTTGCGCCGATGCGCAAACGCCGCACCGAAATCCTGGCCGAAAAAAATTACATTAACAATGTTCTCGGGCGCGGCGCCGATCGCGCGAACTCCATCGCTGACGAAGTAATGAAGCGCGTCCGCAATGCGGTGGGCCTACGATAGCGAACGGCGTCGCTCAGCAAGAGCCGTATCGCTTTGGCATGGCTAGAGCTCGTCTCGGAGCTACGGTCAATTTGGGGTTCCCGTTGCCGCCTGTAGAGACGCGCAAAATCAGCGCGAGGCTGTGTAGGTGTAGTCCGCGAACTGCACACTTTGTGAGAAAATCGACCGAAGGCGCACGTAAATAGTCCTCCCATCGGTGGGAATATTATTCACCGTAGCCGAGCGGACGGTGAGATATCCAGAGGCGTAAATATCAAAGGCCCCGGGAGAGCTGCCTACGTAGAGTTTGTAGGCTCGCGCGCTGCCGGCGCTCCAGGTGAAAGTCACGCTGGAGGAAGTGAAGGTCGATCCCGGTAACGGAGTGAGCATCTGCGCTGGCCCGGTGGTAGGCGGTGTCGGAGTTGCCGTTGGTGCCGGAGTCGGTGTCGGAGTAGCGGTAGGTGTTGGCGTTGGTGTTCCGGCCGGTGTCGGAGTCGGTGTCGCGGTAGGTGTTGGCGTTGGTGTTGCCGCCGACGTGGCCGTGAGCGCGGCAATCAGATTGGATCCGTTCGGAGTGCCCCAACCGGTGCAGAGGTCGTAGCCGGCAACCGCAAAGAACCTGCTAGGACTGCCTGTGCTCGTGTTATCGCCAACCGTCGTATCGTAAAAATCGGATGGGTAGCCTGTTCCCAAGCCGATCGAATAGATGGCGGGGTTAAGAAAGCCGACCGGTTGGAGACCGTTGGTCGCAGCCTGCTGGTTGATTAACGCAGTGAAGCCGGCCCAGAGCGGTGCTGCACAACTAGTGCCCCCGAATGTACCTGAGCCGCCATTGTTATAGACGACGTAGACGTTGTCCGCCGTTAGCGCTACATCGGGAATATTCCGCATGGTTGTTGACCCCTGATTGTTCGCCATGCTGACACCTTGTTGGTAGCTGGGAATCGAGTAAAATGTGCTTATTCCTCCGCTGCTACCCGTCCCCTTTCTCCCTCCCCAATTCCATACAGTTTCCGACACCCAAGGCCCGCCGGGCCCTGTTGTCGTCAAAGTTGTTCCGCCAACTTGCACAATGTTTGGGCTGTCCGACGGAAATTGGACCGAACTGGTGAACGCATCGGAATCGCCGGACGCGTTGAAGAAGGTCTGCCCCTGGGCGGCCATCTGCTGAAAAATCTGCTCGGCCGTCGCGCTCGGGCCACCGCCGCCCCACGAGCAACTGAGCTGCTTGGCCAGATTGTCGTTGGCCATGCGGTTGAGCAAGTCCACCCACAGGGCGGTGTTGTTAGGCGCTTCGTAAACGAGGATTTCCGAAACGCCGGGAGCCATTGAAATTACCATCTCAATGTCCAGACACACTTCGGAGTTGTTGCTGCCAGGGGTGGCGACGCCGCCATCTACGGGCACATTGACCAGCGGGACGTTCGGTAACCCTGCCTGGCTTTCATAAGTGGCGATGTCATTGGCATAGTAGCCATCAAACTGCAACAAGCCCACTATCTGGCCGGAGCCGGTGAGCGGAACGCCCGGGACGTAGGCCGCTCGAAAATCGCTGCCGCGATAGGAACCGCCCGGTCCAGCACCAAAATTCGGTGTGGCGGAGCCGAACGGCTTTATGTGGAGATTTGGATGCGGGAGCGAGTAGTTGTCCAATCCGTGGACGTTGAGGATTGGCAGCGCTCCATCCACCGACGGTTCAACATCCGGCGCGTAGAAGGTGCGCGCTTCCGTCGGGTGCTGATAAACATGCAACGTTACGTGGAATGCCTTTTCAATATCCGCAACCGCTCCGTTAACGTCGACCAACATGCGATTGGGATGCGTCGCCGTCACGGTCAACCCATTCGTTCGAGCGAAATCAAGAACAGCCTGATAATCTTCTCGCGTGGGGCCAAACATTTCCGTGAACTGCTCCGGCGTGAGATAATGTCGATAGTTGGGACTAGCCGGGTCGTAGAGTTGGCCGAGGAAATTTTTAAGCGCATCCGGATTACGCAGCGGGAGCCCGACCGCCAGCTTCAAATGATTTGATCCCGACATTCCGGCGACCGGCGTCAGAACCTTCGCGGCTTCGGGCACATGACCGTTCAACGTTTTTTGGGCAGGCGTTCGGAAGCTGAAGAACGCCAGCGAACTCGCGATAAGAATCGCGGGAATTAAGAGCGACTTGAAAGAGTATATTTTCATCGCGCGTCCCTGCCTATGCTTCGCGCACTTACAAAACAATCTCGCTCAAACTGGAGATGCGCGCAAGTGAATCGACAAAAAGTCCTTAATCATAAATTTCAAAGTAAAGCTGACCCAGCGATCAGTCCGACAATTCACCGCGTGCACGCACTAAGGCGCCGAGGAGCAACACCGCAGCGCTAGTAAGCCAAAGCCAGTACCCAGGACCGTAACCGACGATTCTCGCACAGGTCGGGCTTCGCTTCTGATCACCGTGTGGACGAACAAGAAGCTGAGCATTACCAGGAGTGCTACAAGTGAACAGGCGAGCGACACGACTCTGCGTCTGAAAAAGAATGTTATCCATCCCGCGATTAAGACGGGATTCGCAAGCCAGGCGGTTCCGCCTGACCCGATACCCAGCCAACCGAAAAGTAGCAAACCCCATCCCGGGGACCACGCGCGTGGATCGTCTCCGTCGATGTAAAAGCAGTCACTAACCAGAGATAGCGCAAATGTCGCGATGCTTATTGCAACAACGATGATTGCCAGTCGGGTGTTGCGAGAATTCATGCGGCGGTTTCTGCGGCCTAACGAGAAGAAGATCAGCCCCGAAAGCTTTCGGGGCAAGCGGCAGCAAGCTGAATCCCGCTAACTAAGATCGACAACAGCAGACCAAAAATGATCTTATAGGCGAACATCGATGATCGGACCCTTAGAATTGTCGGACCATCGGGACTTCAGCAGCTTCAGCGGGTCTAAGCAGAATTAGACGAATATTCGTAATCAAACGCGAACGTTTTTCGGCTAACTAGGAAACTTCCGAACGCTCCTTTAACTCCGCAAAGACTAAACGGCCGGCTGCGGTTTGCAGGACACTCGATACTTTTATCATCGCTGTTTTCCCGAGATGACCGCGAGCATGATTGACTACAATCATAGTGCCGTCGGAGAGGTAACCGACGGGCTTGATGCGTTTCGCGGCCTTCTTTGACGAGATTGAGCTCCAGCTCGTCGCCATTCGCGACAGTGGGCCGAAGCGCGCGCGAGAGATCGCTCAAATTCAGCGCGGGCACTTGCTGCAAACGCGCCACCTGACAAAGCGCGGTGTCGTTTGTGAGCAGGCGCGCTTGCAGAATTTTGGCGGTGCGCACCAGGCGCGCGTCCACCGGCAGCTCAGCGTCATCCGCGCTTTCATGGATCGTCAGATCAATTTCACGCGATTGTTGCAACTGATTCAAAATCTCGAGACCGCGCCGGCCGCGCTCCCGTTTGAGCGAATCGCGCGAATCCGCCAACGTTTGCAATTCGCCGAGAATAAAACGCGGCACGATGAGCGCGCGGCTGAGGAAGCCGGTCGCGCAAAGGTCGCCGATGCGGCCATCGATAATGACGTTTGTGTCGAGCACGAGCGGCTCGTGTTGCGTCGTTTCGCGCGCGAATCGCACGTAGGGAATGATGAGCGAGAACTCATCGCGGTTACTTCGCATGGCGAGCATCATGCCGAGATAACCGAAGGTGCAATAAACGATCAAGCCGACGAC
>CATPCN010000542.1 GCA_955652855.1 uncultured Chthoniobacterales bacterium
AACGTTGCTCGCGTTTGCCGCCTCGCTCGTCGCGCATCTTGCCACTTTCGCCACGTTTCTTTTTGTCGCCTACACCTTGCGCGCGAATGTTCGCTTCATCGATTTTTTCGCGGTCATGCCGATTGAGCGCACCATTTCGGCCATGCCGATCAGCTTTGCCGGCGAAGGCCCGCGCGAACATGTTTTGCAAATTATGCTCAACGGTTTATGCGGCGTGCCGGAGGGTGTGGCCGCGCTTATCGGCACCATGAGTTTTCTCGTCATCCTCTTCTGCTGTTTGCCCGGCGGCATTGTTTACCTCTTTTACAAACCGAGCGGCGCGGTCGGTCACGTGAAATTGCGCGAAATGCAGAAGGAAGTCGCAACCCTCGAGCATGAAATTGGCGACTCGGAATAAAAATGTGGGAGGGGCCTCACTGCCCCGACGTCGGCCGAAACGTCCTTTCGTCGCCGCGACCTTTGCCATGACGGCTGATGGAAAAATTACGACGCGAAATTTTTCACCTGTCGATTTTACTTCGCGCGAAGACAAATTACATTTGCTGCGACAACGCTCGCTAGGCGACGCCGTCCTGATCGGGCACAGCACGCTTAAGCTCGATAACGTCCGGCTCGGTCTGCCGCACGCCGAAATGCGCGAAGCGCGTGTCGCGCGCGGCCAAGCGCCTTATCCGCTGCGCGTCATCGTCTCGAATGAAGGCAAGATCGACAACCGCCTGAAGATTTTCCAATCGGATATTTCTCCGATCGTGATTTTTTCGACAAGGCGCATGCCGAAAAAATTCCGGCAGGCATTACTCGGAAAGGCAACGCTGCATCTGGCCAAGTCGCGCTATGTCGATCTTACGGAAATGCTGCACATGTTGCGCAGCGAATACAAAGTGCGAACGGTCGCGTACGAGGGCGGCGCAACGCTGTTCCGATCGCTGCTCGAAGAAGACCTTGTCGATCAATTGAATCTAACGATCGCCCCCCGTTTATTTGGCGGCCGCGATGCGCCTACCCTCACCGGTCTGAGCAAAGACTTTCTGCCGGCGACCATTCGATGTTCGCTCAAAGAAATGCGCGTCGGCGGCGATGAGTGTTTTCTGACTTATCGAATCAAACATCGCCGCTGATTCTGGGGAGCGCAATTGAGACAGGCCGTGCCAACTATTGTAGATTGATTTAGGATACGCGAGATGCACAAAATCAACTCGATCCTCATGCAAGCGCCGAAGATGTCGATCTTCGAAACCGCGGCGAATCTGGAGCTTTGGCCGAAAATCCTTCCGCACTACCGCTACATTCGTTATTTGGAGCGCAGTCCGAATCGCAATGTCGTGGTGATGGTGGCGACCCGCTCCAGAATTCCGATCGCATGGACGTCGGAGCAAATCATCGACCGCGATAAGATCGAGATACATTTTCACCATTTGAAAGCGATGACCAAAGGCATGCACGTGGTCTGGACGTTTCAGGATACTCCGGACGGCGTCCTCGTAGAAATCAGGCACGATCTGGCGTTCCGTGTGAAGTTCCTGGCGCCGGCCGCCGACAAAATCATCGGTGATCTTTTCATTCACAACGTGGCCAATAAAACGTTGCACTGCATGAAGGCATATCTCGAGGCCAGAGTTAACAAGGTCGCCGCATGAGCCGAAGACGCGCTGTCATCACCGGAATCGGACCAATCACATGCATCGGCAAAGGCCGGGAAGAATTTTGGCGCGGCATTCGCGCGGAAAGAAGCGGCATCTCGCGCATCTCGACGTTCGACACCGAAAACTTCAATGCGCATTGCGGCGGCGAGATTTCGGATTGGGCTCCGGAAGAATTTTTTCCGCCGCATCGTTTGAAACGGCTCGATCGCTACGCTCAGTTTGCAGTCGCATCGGCCAAAATGGCGCTCGATGATGCTGGTCTCGATTATTCGCGCGAACATCCGCAGGACCGCATCGGTGTAAGTTTTGGCACGGCTCTCGGCGGCGTTTGCCAGGCCGAGGATCAGCACATTCGTTTTTTGAAAAAGGGAACGCGCGGAGTGAATCCCACGCTCGCGTTGCAAGTCTTCGGCGGCTCGGCCCATTCAAACATCGCGATCGAATTTGGATTTCGCGGAGTCGGCACGACGAACTCGAACAGTTGCGCCAGTGGCACCGTCGCCGTTGGCGAAGCGCTTCGATATATCCGCGATGATTTCGCCGATGTGATCGTCGCCGGCGGAGCGGAAGCGCCATTCTCGCTTCTCACTTTCGGCGCGTTCGCCATTATCAAAACGATGAGTCAATGGACGGGAGATCCCACTCTGTCGAGTCGTCCATTTGATTTACGGCGCGATGGATTTGTCATGGGCGAAGGCGCGGCGTCGCTCATTGTTGAAGAGCTCGAACACGCCCGCGCGCGGGGGGCTCACATTTACGCGGAGATTCTCGGATACAGTTTGAACAATGACGCCTTTCACATGACTGCGCCCTTGCCGGGCGGCGAATCGTGCATTCGCACCATGCGCGACTCGCTGGCCGACGCGCAGCTCGCGCCGGAGCAAATCGATTACATCAATGCGCACGCCAGCTCCACGCAGCTAAACGACAGCACCGAGACTATGTCGATCAAAGAATTTTTCGGCGAACACGCGAGAAAAATTCCGATCAGCGGAACGAAAGGTTATTATGCGCATCCACTCGGCGCGACCGGTGCGATTGAAGCCGCGATGTGCGCGCTCGTCTTAGATCGACAGTGGATTCCGCCGACGATCAATTACGAGACTCCTGATCCAGCGTGCGATCTCGATGTTGTGCCGAACCACGGACGCGACGCGAAATTGAATTGCGTGATGAGCAATTCGTTCGGCTTCGGCGGAATCAACGCATGCATCGTGCTGGGGCGCGTCCGCGACTAAAAACATACGCGCAGTGTCATCCCGAGTCGCGGAGACGACGAGGGATCTCGCACAAGTTTGTGCGCGTCCATTCTAATATGGACGTCGTCAGCTCCGACTGCGAGGTCCCTCCCGTCTTCGCGGTTCGGGATGACGGCGTTCGTCATTCGTTGAGCAAATCCGGGCGGTTCTCGCGCGTTCGTTTCAGCGCTTGTTCTTTTCGCCACGCTGCAATTTCTGCGTGATTTCCGGAGAGCAAGATTTTGGGAACCTTCCAGCCGCGAAAATCAGCGGGCCGCGTGTACTGCGGCGCCTCCAACATTCCGCTGCTGAAGCTATCATCGGCGGCCGATTGCTCGTGGCCGAGAACGCCGGGCAACAAACGCACCACTGCATCAACAAAAATGACGGCGGCAATCGCGCCATTCGTCAGCACATAATCGCCAATCGAAATTTCTGCATCGGCGAGACGTTCGGCGACGCGATGATCGATTCCCTCGTAATGACCACAGATCACGATAAGATGCTCGTGTTTGGAGAAATCGGTCGCGATCGCTTGCGTAAACTTTCGTCCTCGCGGCGTCATCAAAACAACGGTGCTCTTTTCACCGCGCAACGATTCCACCGCGGCAAAGATCGGCTCCGGTTTCATCACCATCCCCTGCCCGCCGCCGAACGGCGCGTCATCAACGATGTGATGCTTGTCCGTCGTCCAGTCGCGCAAGTTGTGGATGCGAAGATCGACAATCTTGTTTTCCTGCGCGCGTTTTAGAATGCTTTCGCTCAGCGGCGCGCGGCAGATTTCCGGAAATAGCGTCAGTATGTCGATCCGCATTTTCAAACGCGGGGTGCTAACCGCAGCAAATTATTCGACTATCTCGAGCGTGGCTCGCTGGCCGTGACGCGAAGCAGAGCTCGCGAGCAAAGCGCGGATCGCTTGAATGGTTTGGCCGTTGCGGCCGATGATTCGCCCCACGTCGGTTTGTCGCATTTGCAGTTTGAAGACGATCATTTTGCCGTTTGGAATTTCTGAGAGCATCACTTCGTCGGGAAATTCCACGAGCTGACGAATGACAAACTCGAGGAATTCCTTCATGTCGATCTTGTCGTATGTCGATCTTAGCTCGCGGCGACAGCGGCTTGCGCACTCGGAGCGGCTCCGATGGCTTGCTTTTTGTTTTTCTTGATCAAGCTGCGCACCGTATCGGACGGTTGCGCGCCACGCGCAATCCAGTATTCGGCGCGATCAAGTTTTAACGTGCTGTTGTGGCCCGTCTTTTTCGGATCGTACGTGCCGATGAGCTCGATAAATTTTCCGTCGCGCGGGCTGCGTTTGTCCGTGACGACCACTTTGTAATAAGGCCGGTTCTTCGCGCCTTCTCTGCGTAATCTAATTGTGACTGCCATAATTTATTTCTTCATCCGCGCCATTTGCGCCATCATCTTTTTCATTTTGCCGGCGTTCTTCATCAGCTTACGCATTTGATTGAATCGCTGGAGCAAATCGTTTACCTCGGTGACAGTGCGGCCGCTGCCGCGAGCGATGCGCTGACGACGCCGTGCATTTAAAATGTCGGGCCGCGCGCGCTCCTCGCTCGTCATCGAAAGCACGATCGCTTCCGTGCGCTTGAGCTGCTTCTCGTCAATCGAGAGGTTTTGCACGTTACCCATGCCGGGCAACATGCCAAGGACATTTTCGAGCGGCCCCATTTTGCGCATCATTTTAAATTGCGCGAGGAAATCGTTGAAATCGAATGAAGCGCTGCGCAGCTTCCGCTCCATGCGCGCGGCTTCTTCTTCATCGACGGCCTCGGCCGCTTTTTCGACAAGGCCGACGATATCGCCCATTCCCAGAATGCGACCGGCCAGACGATCGGGCACAAACGTTTCGAATTGATCGAGCTTCTCTCCGACGCCCGCGAATTTGATCGGGCGCTGCGTCACTTCGCGCATCGACAATGCGGCGCCGCCGCGCGCATCGCCATCGAGCTTCGTTAAGATGATGCCGGTGATCTGCAGTGCATTATTAAAATGTGTGGCGACGCTTACGGCCTGCTGGCCGGTCGCGGCATCAACCACGAGAAGAATTTCCTGCGGCTTCAGAAAATCTTTCAGCTGTTTGAGTTCGCTAATCAGCGGCTCGTCAATTTCTTGGCGACCAGCCGTGTCGAAGATGACGACGTTAGTTAAGTGTTGATCCTGGCTCTCGAGAGCGAGCGCAGCCGCGCGCTGGATATTTTTCTCACCAGGCTCGGGTGTGAAAACCGGTACATCGACATTCTTCCCAAGCGTCGCCAGTTGCTCGATCGCGGCCGGCCGTTGTAAATCGCATGCGACAAGCAGCGGTGCGCGTCCCTGTTTTTTTAGCAATCGCGCCAGCTTCGCGGCTGAAGTTGTTTTTCCCGCGCCGTTGAGCCCGACAATCAAAATACGCGCCGGCTCCGAAAGGTTGAGCGGAGCGGCATCGCCACCGAGAAGCGTCGTCAATTCATCGTGAAAAATTTTTACGATCTGCTGACCGGGCGTGATGCTGCGAAGAACTTCTTCACCGAGCGCCTTAGACTTAACACGCGCGATGAAATTCTTCGCGACTTGAAAATCGACATCGGCCTCGAGCAAAGCGAGACGGACCTGACGGAGCGCATTGTCGATGTTCGCCTCGCTGATCGTGCCATGACCGCGCAGGTCCTTGAAAATGTCCTGAAGCTTGTCGCCCAGCTGCGAAAACATGATTCGGAGCGCAACGCGAGCGCGTTGCGATTATTTCTTCGTGGCAGTCGGGCTCGCAGCCGGCGGCGAGCCGAGTGCGGTATCGGCCAGACCGAAGGTCCAATGCGCTTCGACTTTCTTTCCGCCGGACGTGGCTTCGACGATCACGCTGCAAGTTTTGTCGCGCAATTTTTGCGTCACTTGGTACGAAACGGTTTGCGCCTTCGCATCGAATGACGACGGAACTATGCCCAATCCGCTGACGCGCATTTTCACGCTGCCAGGATCGATTTGACCAAACGCGGAAAGATTTGCTCGAATCAACGGCATCGCCGTGCGCACGGTCTCGCCATCGGCGGGCTGAGTTTGCAAACTGGCCGCGCCCACTTCCGCAATCGGAGCGCCGCCACCGCCGGAAGTGGCGATTGCCGCAATCGCGTCCATAAAAACTTTCGGCTTATTCGCCTCGATCACGTAGCGGCCTAACGAGTTCATCGGCGCGCGGTATGTGATGGGTTGGCCGTAAACAGTGAAGATCGCTTCGTATCCGGCGTTGTGGGCGATTTCTTTGACGTGCTCGTTGTAAAATCCGTAAGGCACGGCGAAACAATTCACCTTGATGCCGAGCCGTTGCTCGAGCAATTGCTTGCAACCGACAATTTCACTCTGCAACCACTCTTCGTATTCCGGAGGACTCAATCGCTTCTTCGCGACCTTATCGTACGGTTTGCGCAAATCCTGATGGGTCGCGGAATGCGCTTCGATGTCGACCCCCGCGTCACGCATTTCGGCCAGCATCTCCCAAGTCATCGATTCCCCGCCGGAGAAATGCCCGCCGCGCACGCCTTCCGTGTAAATGAACATGGTGAATGTGTAGCCGAATTTTTTCATGATCGGCCAGGCGACGTCGTATTGCGATTTCCAGCCGTCGTCGAAAGTGACGACCGCGCAGCGCGGCGGAATTGATTTTTCACCGCGCCGCCACGCCATAAAATCCTGCATGCCGATCACGGTGATGCCACGATCTTTCAGCATTTGCATTTGTTTCTCGAAATCTTGCGGAGTGATTTCGGTATCGGGGTGACGCACTTTGTCGACGAAACGGTGATAACCGTAAACGATGACCTGCGCGTTCTGATCAACCACCGGTTTGGTCGTTTGCGGCGCGGTCGCTGGAGTTGCCGGGCTGGCTTTAGTCGGAGGCGGCGGATTCGCGGCTTGCGCGCGACTAAGCAAAGAAGAAAAACTGAACGCTACGAGAAGTTGTAAAATCGCGAGTCGAGTGAGCATAAGTTTGGGTAAAGGCCTTTAAATCCGAGCGCACAAAACTCAAGCGATTTTTATTTCGACATGTCGATCTTATGCCGTCGCCAGAGCGCGCCTTCAAACGGACTACGAAGATTTTTCCTGCAAAAAATTTTGGCAAACTTGTTCCTTTCGCGTATCAATCGACCATGCCGCAGCCAATCCAACGCGCCTTAGTTTTCACTCTGCTTTGTTTTCTCGCGAGTTGCGCGACTGCGCCACAAACGGGCAAAGACACCAGCCGTACGTTTACGACGGTGGTTGTCGACGCGGGTCACGGTGGAAAAGATACCGGCGCTTATCGGCGCTACGGCGGCGCGGAAAAAGTGGCGACACTCGATGTGGCGAGACGCCTCGATCGCAAGCTGCGCGAATCGCAATTCAAAACGATCCTGACGCGCTCGAGTGACGTTTTTATTTCGCTCGACGAACGCGTCGCGATCGAAAACGGGCAGAAGAATTCAATTTTCGTCAGCATTCATTTCAACGATTCGCGCCGGCGCGGCATCAAAGGTTTTGAAGCCTACTACCACTCCGCTTATGCCCGCGGCCTGGCTGAGCGCATTCAAAGCAAGCTGCTCAAAATTCCAGGCGCGGTGAATCGTGGCATTCATGTCTCAAACTTCCACGTGCTGCGCCTCGCGGATTATCCGGCCGTCCTGGTGGAATGCGGTTTTCTCAGCAACCGCTCGGAAGGAAACGAAGCGCGCAGCGCGGACTATCGCGAACTGCTCGCGGACAAAATTGCCGAAGCGATCGTGGAGGAACGTTACGGCCCGGGAGTTTATCACGTCGCCGCCGCAAGCACCGCGGCCGCACCGGAGAAAGCGCCACAGAAAACGTTGCGCGAAAAGCCTCCCGTGATCGTGCCCTAAAATTCCCGGCCACGCGCTTCGCGACCGATCGCCGCGATCACGATCAGCGCGACGAAGATTATCAGAACAAAAAGCGCGAGCGCTTTTGCATAATCGGCGTGGCCGGCTGCGTCGTGGAAATGTTGAGCGAGCTTCGCTTCAACCACGGCGGTGTTGGCCGCGAAAAGATTTCCGAGCTGATAAGCGAAGCCGGGAAACGTGCCGCGCACTTCCGCCGGCGACAATTCATTTAAGTGCACCGGCACCACGCCCCACGCGC
>CATPCN010000543.1 GCA_955652855.1 uncultured Chthoniobacterales bacterium
ACTATCATCGGCAATAACTACAATGGACTGCCAGACGTTCTTAACTTAACCCCGTAAAATAAAAATATGAATGGAACAATAAACCTAGGATCAGCCCCAGACGAGAGCGCCGTTGCCTCATCCCCGGCTCCGGAGGGCCCAATGTATCCCCAGATGACCTTATCGGCACCAGGGGTAAACACCATACCGGACCAGGGAACCAGCGTAATTTGGGGGTGCGCATGGTGTTTGATGAAGCGAAAGGTGTCGTTTTAGTCGGTGAACGAGAGGCGGTGAAAAAATATGTCGAGGAAGAGAAGACGTTTAGCGGTGACGCCGGTGACCAGCGCGTCTCAAGGCAAGGCGATGCGAGCGGCGTCCAAGGCGTCGCGTGCGAAGAGGCTGCCGGTCCTGTTCCACGATGTGATTTTAACTTAAAGTTGAAAACGACTTTAAGTTGCAGAGCACGAGGGCGAGCCGATAGCAAGGCGTGACCTATGGCTTGCAGTTTAAGAAGACCATCTCGCGGATGGTGTTGGCTGGCGGGATTTAACCTAATACCGATTTCGGTTTTAGGTTGCGCGGCAAATTCGGAACGTCACGCACATCGCTGGCAATCTCAGCAAAGCCGGTTGGAGTTGGGGCTGCGTATCAGCGATCTCGGGGCGCCCCCGTTCCCCTTTGTGTTACTTAAGCGCTTGCGGCCCTTGTCTGTGGACTCACTAGCGCCCGCGTAATACTTTCGGGCGGCACACCGAGTTGTCCGGCGACGAGATGTACGGCGTCGCGAACAACTTGCTGTTCGGCCCCGCTCGAGACCAGCTCCTGGCGCACCAACGTTAACACATGTAGCAGTGCACGCACGAATGCCGGCTCGGGCGGGTCCGGCAGCGTATCAACCACCTTGATGGCCTCGGCGAGGCCTCTGTTATGGTCCTCGACTGCCTTCAAGATCTTTGCGGCGCATCGTGCGCGATCCGTGTAATAGGACTCCTCGTAGATGACTGCATAGGTGTCGATACGAGCGCTTGTGCTCGCGTATGCAGATCCTGCCGGTCCGTACCGGTCTTCCACCGTCACCTCGATGTCGAGCATATAGCGTCCGGCATAACTGGAGTTGTCGATGACCAGACGGTTGCTGAGTCCTCTAAAGGAGAACTCGTCGGCCTGGGTGTAGGAGAAGCCGAAGTTGTCCGTCGTTTGCTTGGGCTCGTCCGGATGGGCAGGGTCGTCAATCTCAACCTTTGCAGCTACGATGACGCTGTCGCTGGCCGAGGTCAGCTCATGCCCGTTGACGTGCCACTTGAAGCGTGGAAGACCGAAGCCAACTGCAGTGGCGACCACTTCCAGTCTTCTCGGCGTCTTCTGGAAAGAGTAGGTGTAATCCTTCGCGGGACAGGTGAGATACGGCGACAGATGCACCGTCTTCTCCTGCTCATCAGCCCAGCTCCCAAGGATCGCGGAGGTCAGGCGGTCGCGAGGGGCTGACCCCCGGTGAGCGGTGGCGTCAACTGTCAGGGAGACGATTCGCCCGCTGACGTCGTACAGGGGAAAAGGGTTGTTGGTCAGCAGCGTCTTTCCGGCCGGGAAGTGCTTTTCAAGAAGCGCCTTAAACGGCGCTATACCATCCTCTTGGGGATGACCTGTAAGGCTGCGGTATCGGTCGAGAAACGTCTGACCTCCGGACAGGCAGATATCCCGTAGGCTGTAGCCGAGTTGGCTGCGCAGGTAGTTGATGTAAAGGATCCCAATCCCGAACGTCACATCGTTGCGATCAGTGTATTCATTCTGCACCAAATAAGTATAAACACGGGACGGATCGGAGAACCAAGCGTTGACCCATGGGGCATTGCCTTCACCATAGGCCTGGGCTGGGTAGAACTGCTCGGCCATCACCCGCGACAGTGCCTCACCAGAACTGACAGCCGGCTCCCATCCGTAGCTGAGCATCAGCACCTCAGCGAGTTCGGCGATGAATAGAAAACGTGCGTAATCATCGGAGATTTCGTTGCCAGCACCGTCGATCGCACCGATGTTAATTGTGTGGAACGGGTGAACCGCCCCAGTGTGACTGTTGTTCGCGCCGCCGCGGTTGTCGACAAGGTCAACTATTCGTACAATAATGCGATGGTCGCCAGCAGAGTCGTTAAGAAATGGGTCGCCTCCACCGCCCATTGAGTGAGGAAGGTAGAAGGCTGTCTTTGCGAGATCGTCCTCGCAGGTTGCCAAGACAGCTTGCGCCCTGTTCGCAGCGTGCGCACCAATGGTTTCATCATAGCGAATGATGAAGTGGGCTGTCTCGCCAGCGTCAATGAGGATCATAGGATCCTTTCTGTTTAGTGCATCTTGTCTAAGTCATCAAGAAACGGCTTTACTGCGAGTTCTGTGATGAATTACATAGGGAACCGGTCAAACGGCGGCATGGCAGAATTGTGTCGAAACTCTTCTGGATTTAGCAAGCGGAATCATTCTTCGATTCTGAGCGGGATTCATCGTAAACGCGTGCAGGAATCGTCGATCACATACTGGCCGGATCATTTGCTATCTGGCAATCAAAAACGATTCTGGCGCGACCCTGTGAGGCAGATGCGACACCGCGACGACGGAAAGCATTTCGTTGTGCACGCAGATGAAAAGCTGACTGCGTTTGTGGAACTATGATCAGCTCACAACACCTTTACGAGATTCGCCCACGCAAAGGATAAACGCGGATCGTTTTCCACTTTTCCGGAGTTAACTTGAGCTTCGCCGCAGCAACGTTTTCTTCGAGGTGCGCAACAGACGACGTGCCGGGAATCGGCAGCATCACGGGCGACCGTTGCAAAAGCCAGGCAAGCGCGAGTTGATAAACGGTCGCGCCGTGCGCCTTGGCAACCGCCTCCAACGCAAGGCCGGATTTCAACCCCCAATAAACTTCAATCGTCGCTCAAGCCAGGAATGCGCCCGTAGCCAACAAAAACCGGACTGAGCTTGACGTCGTTGCTATCGGGCGGCTTCGACAATTTGAAATCGAAAACGCTGACGCCAAAACGCTGTTTTCCCTCGTAAGTGCGGCCATCGCTCGCTCCGACCATGATGGGCTTGTTGGTCCCCTTTTCGTGTCCCAAATAAATCATTGTGTGTGTGACGGGCGTGTGGCGGTCGATGCTGTACGTGCCGGTCCAGAAA
>CATPCN010000544.1 GCA_955652855.1 uncultured Chthoniobacterales bacterium
AACCGCCGAGTAATGCATTTCTCGGTCGGCATCAAGTGCAAGCTTCGGGTCAACAGCGGAGACGATGAACAAGCGTTCCTTCACCTGCGCCTCGAGTGAGGCGGCGTGTTTCGCTTCAGCGATGAAGTCGGCAAGCGAAAACAGATGGTGATGCAGCGGCATTCCGGCTGTCATTCGAACCTCGGAGAGGGAGCGATCTATCAGATTGCGCAGTCCTACCAAGCTGCGGTCCAATACGGCGCCCGTCGCCCCCGTCATCCCGAAATTGCCCTCTTTGATTGCGGTAAGCGCGAGCGTGGCGGAATTGAGGTGGTTACGCAACTCGTGTGCGAAAAATCCCAGCCGTCCATTCAACGCGTGGACCTGCTTATCTGCAGCAATAAAATCGCGCTGGTAACTAAATTCTGTGACGGCAATGGCGACTGCGTTGTCCAGGCAGCGGTTGAGAGTTCGAAACTCTTCTATCTCGATCGGCGCACTCTTTTCGTATGCCAGATCCGTTATTGCCTGGCAGAGATCGCCATAGTCGTGAACAACCTGATCCACCGTGAACCCGTGCTGCAATAACTCCCGGCCGTGCAGCGCCGCCGTTTCGCCGATTTCGGACAAGGCACGACCGCCACCCTCCGGACCGGACACCTTGCGGCTTCGCTTTGGCTGCGTCGTCTGTTCCATTCGGAGCGTCTTAATGAGCTGATCAAGGAAGAGCGTTATTCCATGTTCTAGCTCGTCTTCAGTCGCTTCGCGTGTCGGCCTTTGAGCGACTTTTGACCTGCATCGGTTGATCAACTCACTCCGATTGGCGGTGAGAAATTCGTGCATCATACAAAACACACATGGGACCGATACAACGTACGGCGATTCCGTTGGAAGTCAAAGACAAATTTTGAGCGCTGATGGACGCGATCGAAGCGCGTTTCCGCGACACGCCTGCTGCCGTGGAGAAACTTCACGGCCGCGGCGGCAAAATTATTTTCGCTCGCCTCGTCCCTCATCTCCGCGCCGCGCTCCAAATGTAGATGTCGATCTTGCGATTGGAAGACCCGAAATTCTTAACCGCGGATTACGCGGATTTGAATCTGGAATCCAGGAATTACTGGCGAATCAGGAAAGCAAGAACGCGGGAAGTTTTTCTTCATCCTGGTTTCCTGATAAATCCTTCTTCTTTTCCTTGCGCTCCTAACTCATTACTGAATCCGTGTTATCCGCGTAATCCGCGGTTAGATTTTCTTTTCCTGCTTTCCTAATTGATCTCTTCTCTGTGTAAATCTGTGTTCATCTGTGGCTCAAGATCTCAATCGCGCCTGGGCCATCCTTTTCGCCCGACTCATCCTCGGCCTCATCTTCTTCATGGCCGGCTTCATGAAAGTCTTTCAACTCGGCCTGCTCGAGCACGCGCGAAAATATTTTCTGCCGTTCGCCGACACGTTCCTGCCGGTCTGGTCGCTCTGGGCGGTCGGCGTCACCATTCCGTTCATCGAACTCATTGCCGGCGCGCTCGTCATCCTCGGCCTGCGCACGCGCGACGCGCTCATCGCGCTCGGCTGCGTCCTGATCATCGTGACCTTCGGCCGCCATCTCCTGCACGACGCGCTCTTCAACTTCAGCGGTCACGTCATCCCGCGGCTCGCGCTCCTGCTCTTTGTTCTCTGGTGCCCGCGCGAAGACGACCGCTTTTCTCTCGATCAGTTTCTTTTTCGATCAACTCAGAGCCGCTGAGTTAATAGGCATGCCGCTGGTTGCAAGGTTCACCGTTGTCCACGTTGACAACGCGAGTGATACAATTGTTGATCTTACGTAAGCCGGCATGCAGTCGTTGACGCGTCAAAACCGAAAGATTACCTTGGACTCGTGAAGCGAAAATTTCACGTGACGCTGCTGGCGCATGACGAAGGCGTGTCGGTCAGTTGTCCTGAACTGCCCGGCTGTCATTCGCAAGGCGCCAATGTCGAAGACGCTCTCGAAAATATCGAAGACGCGATCCGTGGCTACATCGATCTTTATGGCGACCCGGAAACGCGCTGCGAAATTCGCGAGATGGAAGTGGTCACGACCTGAGTGAATGCCGAAACTTCCTGGCGTAAATCATCTCCGCGCCATCGAAGCGCTTGAGAAAGCCGGCTTCACCATAGATCGACAAGGAAAACACATATTCATGTCGAAGGGCGCGGTGAAGGTCGTCGTACCTCGCAACAATCCGGTCGATGCTTACACTATGGCCGCGATCGGGCGAGACGGTGGCCTAACAATTGAGCAATTCAAAAGTTTGCTTTGAGATACCGAGCAACTCAGCGGCAAGTCCGCTTAGGATAAAAGCGCACAGTGCGGTGCTACTTCTTCTTCGATTCTTTCTTCGACTCGCGCTTTGATTCCTTGGGCTCTTTCGCTTCCTTTGATTCCTTCTTCGCTTCGCCGGGGCGGTAATCTTCCTGCTGGGCGGCGGCGAAGGCTTTCTCGAGGCCGACCATATCTTCGCCGGGCTTGAGCGTATCGAACGCTTCGGATTCCTTGCGCAATTCTTCTTCGGAATAGTTGGCCGCTTTGATCGACAATCCGATTCGGCGCTCGACTTTGTCCACCTTGATGACGCGCGCTTCGACTTCCTGGCCGACTTTGAGCACGTCTTTCACTTTCGCGACGCGATCTTCGCTCAACTGCGAGATATGAACGAGGCCGTCGATGTCGTCATTCAATTGCACAAACGCACCGAAGCTCGCGAGCTTCGTCACTTTGCCTTTGACGAGATCGCCGATTTTGTATTTCGAATCGATTTCCTTCCACGGATCGTCGCTCAGCTGCTTAATGCCGAGACTGATCCGTTGATTCACCTTGTCGATGTCGATCACGACCGCTTCGACTTCGTCGTTTTTCTTAAATATTTCGCTCGGATGATTTATTTTCCTCGTCCAGCTCAAATCGGATACGTGAATGATTCCTTCGACGCCTTCTTCGAGCTCCACGAATGCGCCATAAGGAACGAGGTTTGTAATCTTGCCTTTGACCTTCTGTCCGGCGGGGAAGCGCTCTTC
>CATPCN010000545.1 GCA_955652855.1 uncultured Chthoniobacterales bacterium
CAAGACAACGAGGCGCATAGCCCCGAGTTACCCATAGTACTTTCGCTCGGCCCGGCTCATGACAATCTTGCGAAAATAAGCGAAGATATTGGTGACTGCAAGCGGTGTCGACTGCACGAGGGCCGGAATAAGATAGTTTTCGGTTCCGGAAACGCGCAAGCGAAACTGGTGTTTGTAGGCGAAGGCCCTGGGGCCGACGAGGACGAGCAGGGGTTGCCGTTCGTCGGCCGGGCCGGTCAACTTCTCACGCAGATGATCGATGGAACGGCCCACAAAGAGGGCATTCCCATCAAGCGCGAGGATGTCTACATATGCAACGTGGTCAAGTGCCGTCCACCCGAAAATCGCACCCCGCAACCGGACGAAATGGAAATCTGCGGTCAGTTTCTTTTTCGCCAGCTTCAAGTAATCCATCCCAAGGCGATCTGCGCCCTGGGCTCTACCGCGGTGAAAGCGCTGCTTGGCACCAAGGAAGGCGTCATGAAGCTTCGTGGAAAATGGCTTAAGTGGCGCGATATACCGCTGATTGTCACCTATCATCCCTCCTATCTGTTGCGTCCTTATAATCAGAACGCCAAGAAAGAAGCGTGGGAAGATCTTAAGAAACTACTGCACTTCGTCTACGATTGAAGGCCTGCCTTAACAATTTCCAGCGCCTGCTCCTGCATTCCAGGATCGTCGCCAAACCCGCGGAGCCACTGCACCTCTTCCTCTTTTCGAAACCAGGTTGCCTGCCGCTTGGCATACTGCCGAGTCTCGTTCCGCGTGGACTCTACCGCCTCTTCCATACTCAAGCGACCCTCCACCACCTGCACGGCCTGTTTGTACCCCAGCGATTCGAAAGCCTTCGCATCGGCCGGCACTCCGGCAGCCAGCAGAGCCCGCACTTCTTCTACCAAGCCGGACGCGAAGATCTTAGCGGTCCGCTCATCCAGTCTTTCATACAGAAGACTGCGAACAGGATCGAGCCCCAGTTTCAGCGCCTTGAAACCACTCAGCCGATCGCGCCCCAACTCAAACATCGTTGAAATCGGCTGTCCGGAAAGTAATCGAACCTCGAGTGCGCGGATAGTCTTCTGCTTATCGTTGGCGTGGATTCGCGCTGCCGACGCCGGATCCAGCCGCGAAAGAATTCGGTGCAGACTTCCCGGTCGCGACCGTTCTCTCGACTCCAACCGCGCCCGCACAACCGCATCGCGCGGAGGCCCGGGGAATAGCCCCTCCAGCAAAGCCCGCAAGTAAAAGCCAGTCCCGCCGGTAACCACGGGAATCCGATGACGTCCCGCGATTTCTCGCAACACAGCCCGTGCCGTCTCGGCATATTCACCGGCGGTGAAGATCTGCGTTGGCTCAATCAGGTCGATAAGATGATGCGGAACGCCGCGCCACTCAGCTTCCGGCACTTTCGCCGTTCCAATATCCAGGCCTTTATAGATCTGCAGCGAATCGCAGTTGACAATTTCGCCGCCAATTTCGAGCGCCAATCGGATCGCCAGGTCGCTCTTCCCGGAGCCGGTGGGACCAACTACGATCAACAGCGGAATCAAGCAACTCGCCACCTGCCGATGTTATCAGGTGCCACAGGCATTCTTGCCTGTGTGGATCTTAGAGCGACAACTTCTTACCGTCACACCTCGGCTTGGAGTTACTGCTACTCTAAGATTCCCTCATTTGGCAAGCACTTCCATGAATCTCTCCTCCTTTATATCGCCCACCCCGATGGAGCGAGATCCACGGTTCAGGGTTATACTTAGAGTAAGGATGTCCATCCCGATCGCGTGATCCGGGTAGGAAGAGAGTGTCTTAATTGATGATTCCATTGCGCCGGTTTGTAAGTCTTCCTTGTCTCGCAGTTCTGGTTTCCACCGCCTTCGGCCAGAGCGCCAGTGGATCGAAGCCGCCCGCGAAGATCGACAAAGCATCCTCGTACTACAATTATTCGCTCGGCCATATGTACGCCGAGCTCGCCAGCGCTTACGCCAATAACGGCAGTTATTTTGCTAAGGCTGTGGAGAGTTATCGCGCGGCATTGAAGGCGGATCCGGGCGCAACCTTCATTGCTGAAGAACTGTCGGATTTATACATCCAGTCCGGGCGCATTCGCGAAGCGGTTTTGGAGGGCGAGGACGCGCTCAAACAGAATCCGGACGATTTGAACTCGCGGCGCTTGCTGGCGCGCATTTACACGCGCTTGATCGGCGATGCGCAAGCCAATCGCGTCGACGAAGGCATGGTCAAAAAGGCCATCGAGCAGTACGAAAAAATCACACAAGGCGATCCGAAAGATCTCGAAAGCTGGCTCATGCTGGGCCGCCTGGATAAGATCGCGCAGAAATCCACCGACGCCATCACGGCCTACAAGAAAGCTTTGGAATTGGATGCGGACAGCGAAGACGCCATGACCGGCTTGGCGATGGTCTACACCGACCTGGGAGACACGAAAGCCGCCGCCGAGCTGCTTCGCAAGGTCGCCGAAAAGAACCCCAATACCCGCAGCCTCACGAATTTGGCGAGCATTTACGAGCAACTGAAAGACTATTCCCTGGCGGCGGAAATGTTGCGCCGCGCCTTGGAACAACAGCCCGGCAATTCCGATCTGAAGCACGCCCTCGGCCAGGATCTGCTTCTTTCCGATCAGACCGACGATGCCTTGAAGATCTTCCGCGATCTGGTCGAGGAGGATCCGAAGGATGTGCAATCCTGGCTGCGCATTTCTCAAATTCACCGCCAGAAGAAGGATTTCGCCAAGGCCCGGCAGGCTTCCGAAAAGGCCAAGGAACTGGAACCCGCCAACCTGGAGATACTTTACAACGATGTAATTTTGCTGGAAGCGGAGGGTAAGAATCTCGAAGCTCTAAGAACTCTGAAGAGCGTTCTCGAGTCGACCGCCAAGAAGAGCTACAGCGCGTCTGAGCGGACCAATCGAACGGCTTTGCTGGAACGTCTCGGATTCCTCTATCGTTCGGTCGAACAGTACGCTAACGCGGTCGATGTGTACCATCAGATTCAGGAGCTTGATCCGGATTCGGCGGCTCGGGCCTCAGCCGAAATCGTGGAAACGTATCGCGTGGCGAAGGATTTTCAGAAGGCCGAGACGGAAGCGGACGCGGCGCTCAAGAAATATCCAACCGATCGCGTGGTGCGGGCCGTGCATGCCTCTCTCCTGGCGGATTTGGGTAAGACCGATCAGGCCGTTGCCGAGACTCGCAAGCTGATGGATGGCAAAGAAGACCGCGATGCGTACGTTACTCTTGCCCAGATTTACGAGAAGGCCAAGAATTTCACGGAAATGGCGAAGATGCTGGATACGGCGGAGAACCTGTCCAAAGGCTACGATG
>CATPCN010000546.1 GCA_955652855.1 uncultured Chthoniobacterales bacterium
CATCGAAGCTGGAACAGGTACTCCCGGCACGCCTCCTGGGTATCAAACCAAGCTTCGAACTCGCTCAGATTTCGCGGATATTTCTCCACAACCCGACATACTACATGTTGGGGTTACCTGAGTCAAGTAAATACCCACCTGACGCTATTGGAGACTGTCGCGGTATATTGTCTCGCCGAGGACCCCGGAGTCGGGTTGACCGGAGTGGTGCTAAGGTTCGTCGAACCAAAGACCACTACGGCAGTCGCCGTGGTTTGAATAACGCCCGAGGCATTCACCGTAAGAGTGAAGTTGCCGGAATTTGCCTGTCGACTTGTTGGGCTAAGAGTAATGGTCAAAGGCCCCTGCGCAGCCGCAGGGATGCAGCCAACCGCAAGAACAGCCACAGCCGCCAAAATCGGACGAAACAGTTTCAGCATCGCTATTTCTCTTGCCTCGTTCGTTGGGTGGCCGGCACGAACGTCACTTTCGGACCGTCTACGGTGCTTTGATAGATCCATCCCGGGTCACCGGACTCCGACGAGATAAGAAATGAGCCTCGAACCCGCAGCTTTTCGAAGCGCCGCGTGACTGTGGCGTCGGTCGCGATCGTCACCCCTGTGGACGGATCCACAGACCAAATACGATTGGCGGCTTGACTCGATACCAAGACAAGTCCGTTCTCGACCGCCGAAACAAAACTGGGCGCGGCTAGTCCATCACCGGCAGTAAGGAGTGTTCGCGAACCGTAGATGCCGGCAATCTTCTCGAATAGGAGGACTTTTTCCGCGACACTATCAGAGAGGATCAGGTCGGGACTCTTGGAGCGAAAGGTGAAGTCGACCAATCCCTGCGAGTCGTACAGGGGGACCGGGAAGAAACCACCCCTGGAAACGACGAACACCGCGCCGGATGAGGTCAGCGCGGCCACGGCAGCGCCCCCATCGCTGACGGCGAACCGATCCAGATCGGCTGGTAAGAGATTGGACGAGACCCGCTGTACCATCGATATACCCGTCGGAAGAACCGAATAAATAGCTAGCTGTTGCGTATCGCGCCAATACAGCGCCGCCTCCGTTCCGGACGGGCTGAACGCGAGCAGGTCAGGATGGGATAATACGCCGTCGAATGTTCCCAGGGCACCGTTCTCGGGAGACCAAGCCAATGCCGGCGCTTGCCCGCCGCGAAATACGATCGCCCACTCGTGCCCCGGCGCAAACGCGACGCTATGGGCGAATTCCGGAAGCTCGATGGCGTCTGAAAGATAGGATGCTTCGGGCACGCCGAGAATGGCGCGCACTTCCGGTCTGCCCCGGCACGGCACCTTGAGGGGCTGGGTGATCCCGCTCCGTTCCCCGCAGGATCTTCCGCCGCCGGTGAAACGCGCGTTCTCGTAGGTTACGTAACCCAGAATTGGCGAACTCAGCCATTGGTTGGGTTCGTCTTGCGAGGCGCTTTGCGCCATCGTCGCCTGTTTCCTCATGTCCACCGGACGGAGGCGGATTTGCCCCGGCAGAAGAAAGGCTGCGCCCAAAAGAACGAATATCATGCGATTCATGGATACCTTCATGACACTTTGGTCTATCCATCCGGCGGAGGCTGTCATGGCACACCAACGGACGGGGCGCCGATGCTAATCCCAATGCGAACGGGGCCACCACCAGCAGCGGCCCCTGCCGTGGGATTCCCTTTACTCTGGCTCACAGCGACAGCTGCACCTGCCGCCGCAACGCCACCGACTAGGAGCAGAATCTTCAACGACGAGGCCATGCCACGATGGGGCAGCTTTGATCCTTTTACGGCAAGCGCGTTGGTGTACTGGATTGTCGTCGATGTGGAACTGCCCTGATAGTACGCTAGAACTTTGATACGGGATGACCGTTTATCGGTCGGAGGCAATGGAGCGATCTCCGCTCGTCCCTCGGCATTCGTGGATGTAATCAGGTAGGTTTGCCCATTGGGGAACAAATTCCCGGGGCCGGTCCTGGACAGCAGAAACGCTATCTTCACCCCTGAGACCGGAAAGCCGCCCGCGTCTCGAACTTCAACGAACCGTGGGTTGGTGGTAGCGTTGTCAACGTCATCGACGACCCTCACTGCAATGGGACCATTCCGTGGCTCTCCGGCCTCCGGCGCGTCTCCCTTGGAGCTGCCCGGTATCTTGCCCGCGTTAAGAGCAATCAGTTCGCTCTGGTAATTCGTCTGAGTGATCGTCCGGGTCACGAGCTGTCCGCCCGCATTCGCTTGGATCTGGATACGGAACGAACCCTTGACCGTCGGCTCCATCTCGGCAAGATAGGCTATGCCGGCGGAGTTCGTCGTTACAGTAGTCGAATCCTTATTGTTGGAGAGGTCGGCCTTAGCCCCGCCGCGCGTCATTACCACCGCAACTGTAACGGCGACCCCCGCTACCGGCAAGTCATTCTTATCTACAATTTTCACCACGGATTTCACGGCGGTACGCGTGTCGATAATGTTCACGCCATCGTCGCCTGAAAGAACCAGAATCTTTAGTTCCGCGACCGCCGGGATTCCAAACTGAGCCCGCGCGGCACTCACTCCCGCAGCCGTCTCGACGTTGATCTGTGTAATTGTGGATGTGGCGGCTTGTCCGCGGTAATCCGCCCGGATCGCAATCTCGAACTTGCCGGCGCCGAGCGGGCGCATTTCAGCAGCTTTAGCGCGGCCATTGCTCCCAGTCCGAACGGAAATCGAGTTCTTTCCACCGGCGAACAGGGCGCGTGGGCCGTCCTTCGGCAGCGCGAAGGTGACATGGGCGCCAGCGACTGGCCGGTCGTTCTTGTCGTGAACCTCGACAATGGGACTCACGGCGGAAACGGGGGCAAGAACGTTGACGGCGTTCTGTCCCCTTAGAATCAGAAGTCTCACCGGCGCGCTCTCTTGCGCGGCGCCCGACGGTAGAAAACCAGGCGACAAAGTCAGTATGGTCGCCAGCGTGTATCGCAGAAACGTCATTTGTAGCCCCTCGTGATAGCGTCAAAGCACCGGCCCGGCCTCAGGTCAAAAAAAGGCCTGGATTACACTCGCACTTATTACAACGACAATGTGAGCGGAACACCTTCAACTAAAGTGGTGCGACGGAAATAGAGGGCAAGCTGGGGAAAGTCTTGCGTCCAGGTCACGGTGCTTGCAATCGCTTGAGCGTCGCGCGGGCTTCAGTAGCCCAGTCGCTATCCGCGTCTAGCTGGAGATAGATAGTCCAATCCCGGATAGCTTCTTGAGTCCTCCCCATTCGCTGGTAGGTAACGGCTCTGTTGAAGCGTGCGATCAAATCGTTGGGGTTCTGGATCAACACTTGTGAAAGTAGTTCTACAGCGTGGCTTAAGTCGGAATCGCGGCTCTGAATCTCCGCGCACTCGTAGTAGGCCGAGGCCAAGTCGGTCCATAACGACGACGCGTTCGGATTTTTGCGAAGCGCTTCGTTCAAAACGGCAACAGCGTCGGTGCAGTCCCAATCGAGTAAATCAATGCGGCCACGCGCTTGCAGGAGAGTCGCGGAATCGGGGTGACGCTCCAGGGCGCGGGAAACCGCCGATTCCGCTGCAATGAGCGGATAGGGCCGGCTCACTCTTGATTGATCTGAACCGCGACGCTGTTTCAAGGGAGCGTAACGTGCTCCGGGGATGCGTAAAGCAAGCGTGCGTTCTTCTGTGTAAGCTTGAGCAATCATCTGCTCGGGCGAGAGTGCGCGAAAAGTTCGGAGCAGCCAAAAAGTTATGCCGGCGCCAAGGATAACGACTGCGGCAACGGCCCAAGGCAGGTACTGTCGCCATCGACGAACATGGCGGCCACGTACGGCTGCGGCTTCAAGTTCGGTCGCGAACCTCGAAGTCCGTTCCTTGCTCCACTGAAGTTTCTCCAGCAGGCGATCTTCTTCCGGCGACGTCTCCTGGCTGGATTGCTCCACCGCCTCGCGTAGCCTCTGCCCGCAGCAATCGCACGCCTCGGCGTGGTTAAGAAGTTGCTCGGATCCGGAACCTTCTAGAACGCCGCACACGAGTTCCAGCCAAGCGCTTTCAGGTGGGCATTCCGGCCCGGCAGGAGGAATGGGTCTTTCCCTGAGATGGTTCAATTGCTATCCCCGCAAACGGCACGCCTGGAGAAACGACTGACATGCTTCGCA
>CATPCN010000547.1 GCA_955652855.1 uncultured Chthoniobacterales bacterium
GCGTGAGTTGGGGCTCGACAGTGTGGCGGTGACACTCCGCCAGCAGGCATTCAGATACCCGGCCGATCGGGTCCTTTGTGCGCCTGACGACGGCTATCTCAAGCAGGAGATCCGGCGCTGGCAGCTGTTGGTGGAGGCGCTACGCGACTTCGACGTCATTCATTTCAATTTCGGCCGCAGCATCATGCCGCCGTGGAAGGGTTGGGGATCTGCATCGGTCGTGAGTGCGCCGACCGCGTTACAGCGGCTGGCGGATCTCTACCTGCGCGCCTTCTGGCTCCGGGACCTTCCCCTGCTCAAGCTTCGTGGCAAAGCGATCTTCGTGACGTACCAGGGAGATGACGCGCGCCAAGGTGACTCCAGTCGCGCCTTGTTCGAGCTGTCCGCCTCGGACCATGTCGACACGCACTATTACAGCCCGTCGAGCGATCGGTCCAAACGAGTATCGATCGAGAGGTTCGATCGCTACGCCGACGGAATCTTCGCGCTGAACCCCGATCTTCTGCGGGTGTTGCCGTCGCGGGCGCGGTTCTTGCCCTATGCGAGCGTCGACCCGCGCCAGTGGTCGCCCGTTGGGCTGACTCGACACGAGAAGCCGCTTCTGCTGCACGCACCTACGCATCGGGGCGTTAAGGGCACGGCATTCATCCTCAAGGCGATCGACGACTTGGGACGAGAGGGCATTCCTTTCTCGTTTCGCCTGGTCGAGAACCTCACCCACGACGAAGCCCGAAGGCTGTATACCGAGGCTGATGTCCTCGTCGATCAGCTGCTCGTCGGGTGGTATGGAGCATTGTCTGTAGAGCTCATGGCCCTCGCAAAGCCGGTGGTCTGTTACCTCCGCGAAAGCGATCTCGGCTTCCTGCCTACCCGAATGCGAGATGAGATACCGGTCATAAGCGCTAGTCCGACGTCTATCACGGATGTGCTCCGGGACATTCTCGGCCGGCCGCGTTCTTGGCTGGCAGAGTGCGGGCAGGCGGGTCGGCGATACGTCGAGCGTTGGCACGATCCGTTGGAGATCGCAGCGACCACCAGCGCGAGTTACGAGGCCGTGCTGGCCAAGAGGCGTTGATGTTCTGGAGGGCAGCTGGCTGCACTAGATCGGCGGCGAGGATCCGGGCTGGCAAAGGACGAAAGGTGTGCAAGACGTTGGTTAGTGTGTTCGAGCTTAGGTTCGCAGCGACATCTTGAGACGGCACCAACCCCAAACCGTGCTCGTTACCGGGGCTGCTGGTTTCATTGGCCGGGCCGCCTGCGTTCAGCTCATCCGTGCTCAATTCGATGTGGTCGGAACCTGTCGGCGCTCGCCCTCTCCCGCGGTAGCTGGCGTGGAGTGGATACAGGCAGACTTGCGCTACGGCGGCGCGATCCGTCGAATGCCCGACGTTTCCGCAGTCTTGCACTTGGCGGCTCGTCTACCAAAGTCGTTCGCACAAAGCCTACGTGAGGCCGAGTGGAACGCGAGGATCGATGAGACGGTGTTCTCACTCGTTACGCAGCGCCCAGTGCCCGTTGTCTTCGCTTCCACAGGATCACTTTACCGAAAGCCGCCTCCTCCCTCTGGGTGGAAGGAGGACGACGTTCTCGACCCGCGTGGCGCCTACCTCATTCAGAAGGCTGCCGCCGAGAAGGAGGCGCACAGATTGGCGGCATCGGGCGTCCCCGTGACCGTGCTGCGCATCAACGCACCCTACGGACCCGACCAGCGGGTGAAGACCGTGATTCAGCTCTTTCTTGACCAAGCAAGGAGGGGGGGACCGGTCACCTACTTTGGCCAAGGGAGCCGCCAACAAGACTTCACGCACGTGACCGACGTCGCAGAGGCGTGCTTGGCGGCCATCCGAAAGCCGGGAGGCACATTCAACATCGCGGGCGGTGAGCCGGTCACCATGTTCCAACTCGCTACCTTGATCGCCGAAGTGGCCAAACTGGGAGACAATGGCGTGCGGCAGCTCCGGAAGGCAGATCCGCAGGAGGGTACGAGGGTGAAATTCGATTTGAGTTCAACTAGGACTGCCCTCGGTTGGACGGCGGCGACGCCCCTGCTTGAGGGAGTCCGACTTTGCTACGAGTCCGGAGGTGGCAGCGCGCGGTGAAAATCGGCTTGCTCTCCGACGCTCACGGCAATGGGGTCGCGCTCGAGGCCTGCCTCAACGTGTTGGCTCGATTGGGCACGAACGAGCTGTATTTCCTGGGGGACGCAGTGGGGTACATCCCTGGAGAGGTCGAATGCATCCAGCTGCTAACGGACGCAGGCGCCCAGTGTCAGCAGGGCAATCACGAGGTCATGCTGCTGCGCCCCTTGGTCGTCCCGACACACGACGACGTGTACGGCGTCGTGGCCGCCCGTCACAGGATCCCGCCAGCCATGCTCGCTTCCATTCAAGAGTGGCCGCTATATCGAGAGGTTGACATCGACGGGCGGAGGCTGTTGATGGTTCACGCGTCTCCAAGGCACCCGACGACCGAGTACGTGTACCCGGATTCCGATCTGCGGGTGCACGTCGATAGCCGCTTTGATGCGATCTTCATGGGCCACACGCACTGGCCGTTTGTGAGGAGGTTGGACGACACGTTGATGGTGAACGTCGGTTCGGTGGGGTTGCCTCGTGATGTAGGTCACCTTGCCACCGTTGCCGTCTATGATACGAAGGACCAGGACTGCTCGCTTCACCGAGTCCCTTTTGACGTTGGCCTGGTCCTCAGGCGCTGGGGGTCGAGCATGCATGACGCCACGGTGTCGTGTCTCGGTCGTCGAAGAGAATCGTTTGAGGGGGAGTTGGTGGGCGAGCCGTGGTCGCAGCCATGAGCGCTTCAGCCAAAGGAATTGTGAGTCTGTGGGCCGCTTAGTACGGGCGCTGGTCACTGGCGCCGGCGGGGGTGGTCACGGCGAGCAGATCCTCAAAGCGCTCCGCTTGGCCGCAACGTCCTACGATATTACGGCCACCGACGTATCGCCGCACTGCGCCGGCGCGGCGCTTTCGGACCACTTTAGCGTTTTGCCGCATGCCACGGATACGGACTATGTCCCAAGGCTCTTGGCCCTTTGTCAATCGCGCGGGATCGACGTGTTGTTCCACGGATCGGAGCCGGAGCTGAAGCAGCTAAGCAAGGAGCGAACACGGTTCGCCGAAGTGGGGGTGCTGGTCCCCATGAACCCTGCGGCGCTCATCGAGACTTGCATGGACAAGGTGCAAACCATGGAGATGCTCGGGACGCTGGGCTTCAGCGTTCCCGCCTATCGGAAGATCAAGAGCGTCGCCGAGGCCAACGAGTTCGATCACCTACCCGCGGTGTTGAAGCCGTCGATCGGTGGCGGCGGTTCGATGCACGTCTACCTTGTGCAACGCAAAGAGGAGCTGATGGTGTGCGCAACTCAGCTCCTGCAGGCGTTCGAGGAATTCATCATTCAGGAATATGTCGGGCGGCCCGAAGACGAGTATACCGTCGGAGTCCTTCTCGACCTCGATGGCAACCTGATCAACTCGATCGCACTACGACGGGACTTGGCCTCCGCAC
>CATPCN010000548.1 GCA_955652855.1 uncultured Chthoniobacterales bacterium
CATTGTCTTCACCGATGAAGTAAAACAGCTTCGCGCTGCCCTCCCGCCGCGCCACCTCTTCAACCGTATCAATCGCGAACGAAGGCGGCCCGCGCCGCAATTCGCAATCATCCGCGGAAAATTTCGGCTCGCTTTCGATCGCCGCGCGCAACATTTCCAATCGCAGCTCTGCGCTCGCGGGATGTCGATCTAATTTGTGCGGCGACATCGCTGCTGGCACGAAGATCACGCTGTCGAGCTGCAAGGCCTCCATTGCTTCGCGCGCCAGAATCAAATGCCCGTGATGAATCGGATCGAAGGTTCCACCGTAGATGCCGATTTTTCTCATTCCAAGCGATGAGCGCAATTTGTCGCGAGTTCAACCCCGAGATATTTTTTACTTTCGGTCAAGCGCATCGAATCTAGTTTCACAAAGTATGAAGGCGGATTTGTTGGGTCAACTAATCCTTACCGGCGTCCCCTGTCCTGAGCTCGACGTTGAAACTGCCGCGCTCTTTCGGCGCGTGCAACCGGGCGGCTTCATTCTGTTCGGGCGCAACATCAAAACCGCGCCGCAGTTGCGAGCGCTCATCGACGATTTGCGCGGGCTCAGCGAGATCGAACCAATCATCACCATCGATCAGGAAGGAGGCCGCGTTTCACGACTCCGCTTGATCGGCGAGGAACCGCCGAACGCTCAGCAATTGCGCGACAAAGGGAATGTCGATCTTGTGAGCCGGCACGGCGAAATCACCGGACGATTATTGCGGCTGTTTGGTTTCAATCTCGATCTTTGCCCGGTTCTCGATCTTTCCTTCGATGATGACGCGGATAATTCTTTGCGCGGCCGCTGTTACGGAAAAACGGTCGAACAAGTGGTTCGGCTGGCTGGCGCGTTTAACGATGCGCTGCGCGAGCAGGGGATCGCGAGCTGTGGCAAACATTTTCCAGGCTATTCCGCCGCCACGGTCGACGCACATCATGATCTGCCCAAGATCGACAGGACCAAGGCGGAGTTGGATCACGAAGAGCTCGCCGTGTTTAGCCATTTCATCACAAAAATCGACAGCATGATGATCTGTCACGGTTGGTATCCTTGCTTCGAATCGAAGAAAACCCCGGCGTCGTTGTCGTATCGCATCGTTACAAAACTTTTGCGCGAAGAGATGGGCTTCGAAGGCCTCATCATGACGGACGATCTCGATATGGGCGCGATTCTGAATGAGTACGGCCTCGAAGAAATGATTCGACTCGTCATCGCTGCGGGCAACGATCTCGCCATGATTTGTCATCGCGTCGATGCGATTGAGCAAGCGCATCGAACGCTGGCGACGTTGCCACAGGCGCAGCTCGATCGTGCGCTCGATAGTGTGACCCTTTTCAAGAAGAAGCTGATCGCGCCGGATAATTTCTCGGAATCCACATTCGCGAAACTCAATGCCGAGATTTGGAATCTTCGCGTTGCGGTGCTTGGCGAAAAACTTGCCGCGCAACGCAGCTCGGAAGACGGCAAGCGCTCGCCGGTCGAGATTTATTGAACCAGCTCCGCTGGTTCGATTGACGATCAACCAGCGAATCGATAACGTTCGCGCGTGCAATCGCAGTTGGAGCAGTTGCTTGTCCTGCAAGATCGACAGCAAAAAATCAAACAGGTTGAGACGGAGATAAAGAGTCTGCCGCAGCAGCGCAACAATCTCGAAACGCAACTTGCGGCCAGCGCAGCGGGCGTGGAATCGCTCAAGCAAAAAGCGCGACACACGGAAGTCGAACGAAAAAAGCTAGAGCTCGATGTTGGCACACGCAACGAGAGCATCGCCCGTTTGAAGACGCAGCAATACGAAACGCGCAAGAACGATGAGTTTCAGGCGATGGGCCACGAGATTGAGCGTTACGAAAAGGAAATTCAAAAAATCGAGGACGCAGAGCTCGAGCTCATGGATCAGGTAGATAAATTGAAGGCTGAGCTGAGCGTGGAGGAAAAAAAAGCGGCCACGGTGAAAGATTCCATTTCGCGACAAATGGCCGATCTGGAAGAGAAATCAAAAGCGCTCGAAACGCGTTTGCAGGAATTGACGAAAGAGCGCGCGGATGTGGCGGCGAACATCGACGAGGATTTGCTCGGGCGTTTTGAAAGATTGTTCGCGAGCAAAGGCGATGCGGCGATCGTGGCGGTGAAACATGGTGTTTGCACTGGATGCCATATGAAGGTGACGACGCAGACCGCGATGCGTGCGAAAGGCGGTCAGGAAATTATTAGCTGCGAGCAGTGCGGACGAATTCTCTACGTCGCGGAGTAAGATCGACAACAATTATACGTTGAAACGAAACTCGATCACGTCGCCGTCGCGCACGATGTAATCTTTTCCTTCAATTCGCAGCTTGCCCGCTTCGCGCGCTTTCGCGAAAGAGCCCAGCGTGATCAGATCGTCGTAATGAATCGTTTCCGCCGCGATAAATCCACGCTCGAAATCGGAATGGATGACGCCGGCAGCCTGAGGCGCTTTGTCGCCCGCGTGAATCGTCCAGGCACGCGATTCTTTTTCGCCGGTCGTAAGATAAGTGCGCAGCCCGAGCAAATGATAGACGGCACGAATTAATGCGCCGACTCCACTTTCGTTGACGCCGAGATTGCGCAAATAATCAGCCGCTTCTTCTTCGCTAAGATCGACAAGTTCACTTTCGATCTGCGCGCTGATGACGACCGCCTCCGTCGCGAAATGATTCCGCGCATATTCTTCCACGGCGCGAACATGACGCGTTGCCGTCGCCTCGC
>CATPCN010000549.1 GCA_955652855.1 uncultured Chthoniobacterales bacterium
GATCTCAGCTACCATGTTGAGATTGGTCACTTCGCTAAACGAATAAGCCGCATTGCACAGCGATGAGCCGGAATGCGCGAATTTTATTTTGGACTCTGCGATTTTGGCCGGACATCGGCGGCATCGAAATATTCGCCATGCGGATGCTGCCCGCCATGCAGGAGCGAAATTACGATTTTGCGGTCGTGTCCTCGCATGGTGATTGGAACGTCCCCGACGAAACGGACTACAACGGAACACCTGTTTATCGCTTTCGTTTTTGGACCGCTCTGTCCGAGCGCAATCCGAGTCGCATTCTAAAACTCCGGCGGCAAATTGCGCACCTCAAAAAAATTTACGAGCCGGACCTGGTACATCTACATTTCCACGGTCACATCGCCTACTTTCATTTGACCACGCTTACGGCGCACCCTTCCCCTATGTTGCTGACACTCCACTCGGATCTTTCTGGTTTTCGTAGCGATGAAGACACTCTTGTTGGGCGGACTTTGCGTTCTGCTACCTGGGTAAACGCGGTATCCAACGCTACTCTGGCGGACGCGGTGCACGCCGTTCCGGAGATTCTTGATCACTCGTCGGTCATCTACTACGGGCTCGCTCTGCCTGAAGCTTCTCCCGAGCGGCTCGATTTTGATTCGCCACGCATTTTGTATCTAGGTCGTTTGGTTGCGGAAAAGGGGGTTGATCTTGCAATCACCGCCTTCGCTTCGCTCCGTCGGCGTTTTCCTAGGGCGCGGCTTACCATTGCAGGCGACGGTCCGGTCCGTTCTGAACTGGAAACGCTGACGCGCGAACTCGAATTAACAAACGCGGTTGAATTTAGCGGTTGGATCAATCCCGAAAAAGTTCCGGAGCTGATAAATAGAGCGACGATCGTGGTGATACCGTCGCGTTATCGGGAACCTTTTGCTCTAGTTGCGTTGCAAGCCGCGCAAATGGCACGTCCAGTTGTGGCGGCGCGAATCGGAGGACTGCCGGAGACAGTTATCGATCAACAAACTGGAGTGCTCTTCGAGAACGAAGACAGCGCAGCCCTCACGGAGGCGATCGCCTTTTTACTGGATAATCCGGACATCGCTGCGCGCATGGGCGAAGCTGGCCGCCGCCGTGCGCGTGAGGTATTTAATTTGAAGAGATGTGTCGACGCTTATGATTCCCTATATGCGAGCCTCATCCAGAAGGGACGAAAACATTACGCGACATAAGAAGCAGCGCTGGTGGCGGCAACCGCGATGTTGGTTCTGATGGACGAAAAGCGCGACTTCGTAGGGCACACAAGCGATCAGAACGAATCGAGCATCATGAGACAATCCAGCAGCGCTTCAGTCTCATGCTTACAATCCTTCCACAGCGTGGCCTTGGGTCGTTTGCGCGCCTCTGGGTTTATATCGAGCCCAGCGGAAAACCAGCCGCCGCGTTTCGCATCGATCAGATACCTTTTCACGTATTCCCAGAGGCGCACGAAGTGACCTAGGTACTGGGTTTCATCAGCAGGTCGGAGCCGAGCTATTGCCAACAGGAGGCTCATCGCATCTGCCTGAACCCACCACGACTTGGAGCGCACGTAAATGAAATTGTCGTCCATATAGGTCGGGCCGAAACTGGATCCCGCCGAGTGAAATCCGCCTTGGCCCCGGTCCCATGCGATTTGTAACATCGTGTCGACGATAGATGCGCTGACGCGTGCGGTCACTGGGTCAACGGCCCCACCAAGGGCTTCCGACGCCGTCAGGAGATGCCTCGCCGCATGAAGAGTCTGCCCGTAGCGGGCGAAGTCGGGTACCGGCGTCCAGTCGGGATGCACGAACATGTGCATGACACCTGGTGCGACAACGAAGCGGTCGCGCACAATAAACAGCATTTCCTCCAGGCGCTTTCTGAGCATTGTGTCCGGCCAGACGCGATAAAGATCGGCGAAACAAGCAAGGAGATCTGCGGTGGTGTTGGCATCCTTGAAACCGAAGGCCGCTCCGACAGGATCCCGAGTCTGGCCGGGTACTGGTCCTTCGTCTCCCGATAAGATTGGCTTGCCATCCCGTCGATAGAACCCGAAATACCCGCCGTGCTTACTATCGTGCGCATGCTCCTCCAACCAAGCGAAGGCCTGCTTCGCAAGCTCCAGACATTCCCTATTCAGAGTGAGTTCGTAACATGCGACACAGGCGGAAATCGCGTACGCCGAACCGTGCCCATGTTTCGTCGCACCTTCAACGGCTTCGCCGGTCCGGTCGAGCATCCTGTACCAACCGCCCAGACTATGGTCCCATATCGTCTCCTTGAGATACTTAAAGCCGTATGTAGTTGCCTCGCGCAAGTGTTTGAGGTCGGGGAAATGAGCGGCAGCCCGGGCGGCTGCGAATGTTTCCCGCGCCTGGTACTCGAGCATCTTGAATTGTGGTCCGGAGGGTTTCCACCGATAGTTGAAATTACAGAGGAAACCGCCGTGCTCACGAAAAAGGGGTATGTCCGCTCCCTGGGACTCTGGATAAGATGGCGGGATGGGAAACGCTCGCCACTTCTCCATTGCGACGGGGGTGGGAGCTCGACAGGGTGATCAGCGCCGCATCGGCAGCCGGGTACGGCAAGGTTGAGGTTCTGCGCCCGATTGTGGCGGACTTAATGCTACGGTTTTCGCTGTTTCAGCACGACGTTGATCGCGTCATCATCGGCATGAGGAAAGTCGAGTGGATCAAGCGCAACGTGGAAAGTATTTCTAAGGGACCGCTGACGGCCGACGAGTATCGCTGGTTACAGCAGCTGCGAGCGCTCACGCTCAAGAAGCATCGCTGGTGGCACCGTATCCGTCGTTTGTTCTAACCCCGCCCCACTAGACTTTTGGCGGCTGGCAACAACCTTGGCAGGAGCGCCTACCGCGATGACGTATGCGGCAATATCTTTGGTGACCACGGACCCAGCCCCAATGACTGCACCGCTTCCTATGTGAACTCCGTCCAGTACCTTGCAACCGGCACCGATCCAAACGTCCTCGGCAATGGCGATACCCTTCTTCGTCAGTGGCTGCGCTCCCATCGGCACATCGAGTCGCGCAATGCCGTGATTTGCGGGGACGATGATCGTGTGAGCGCCGATCATCGTGTTCCGACCAATTGCAAGACCTCCATGTCCGTAGAGGACAGAGTACGGGCCGATGTAAGCGTGGGCCGCAATCTCGACGCTGCCGCCATAGGGAGCAA
>CATPCN010000550.1 GCA_955652855.1 uncultured Chthoniobacterales bacterium
ATATCAAACCGCTCTCACACGACCAGCTCGTGGGCGCAAGCTCGCACGATTTCCACTGAGCAAATTATTCGCCGGCGTGACGTCGCGACACTTCTTTCGGTTCCGCGATCTTCTCGGCGGGCTTCTTATCGGATTCCATCCACTCGGTATGAAAGGCCCCTGGCTTGTCGATCCGTTCGTAAGTGTGCGCGCCGAAAAAGTCGCGCTGTGCCTGGAGCAGATTCGATGGCAAACGTGCCGAACGATAACTGTCGAAGTAAGCGAGTGACGCGCCGAAGGCCGGCAACGGCACGGCGTGATTCACTCCGGCTGAAACAGCGACGCGCCAATTATTTTGCGTCTTCGCAATAACGTCGGTGAAGAAACTGTCGAGCAGCAAATTATGCAACCCGACATCGCGTTTGTACGCTTCGACAATGCGATTGAGGAATTTGGCGCGGATGATGCAACCGCCACGCCAAATCGTGGCGATGTCGCCAAAGTTCAAATTCCATTTGTATTGCTGGCTGGCGGCGCCGAGCAACTCCATGCCTTGTGCGTAAGAAACAATCTTCGACGCGTAAAGCGCGTCGCGAACGGAATCGATCAACGCCTTCTGGTCGCCGCCAAATTTCGCGACCTTCGGTTGCGGCAAAATCTTGGAAGCATCTACCCGCTCATCTTTTCGCGAAGAAATGACGCGCGCTTCGACCGCAGCGTTGATGGTGGAAATGACGACGGACTGTTGAATGGCCGATTGCAGTGTCCAAAGTCCGGTGCCTTTTTGGCCGGCTTTGTCGAGGATAACATCGACAAGTGCTTTGCCGGTGTCTGGGTCGAGTTTGTGAAAAATCTGCGACGTGATTTCGATGAGGTAGCTATTCAGCTCGCCTTTGTTCCACTCGGTGAAAATGTCCGCCAACTTTGGCGCATCGAGCCCGAGAACGTCTTTTAAAATCGCGTAAGCTTCGCAGATCAACTGCATGTCGCCGTACTCGATGCCGTTGTGCACCATCTTCACGTAATGTCCGGCGCCGTCCGGGCCCATGTATCGGCAACAGGGCTCGCCATCCACTTGCGCGGCGATCTTGCGAAAAATCGGCGCGATGATCTCGAACGATTCGCGTGAGCCACCCGGCATGAGCGACGGACCTTTGAGCGCGCCTTCCTCACCACCGGAAACGCCGCAGCCCACATAATGCAGACCGCGCGCTTCGATGTCTTTACAGCGGCGCTGTGTGTCGGTGAAAAGTGAATTGCCGCCGTCGATGATGACGTCACCTTTTTCGAGAAGAGGCGCGAGCTGATTGACGACCGCGTCGACCGGCGCGCCCGCTTTCACCATGATCATCGCTTTGCGCGGCTTCTTCAGCGCGCCGGCAAATTCTTCCATCGAGCGCGTGGCTTGAATCTTTTTTCCCTTCGCCTTGCCGTTGACGAATTTGTCCGTGACTTCCGTTGTTCGATTAAAGACGGCGACGGTGAAGCCTTTCGACTCCATGTTGAGGACGAGGTTTTCGCCCATGACCGCGAGACCGATCAGTCCAATATCACATTGCTTCGTGCTCATTTTGAGTATCTCCTAAGAAGCAAGGATTCTAGTCAGGCAACGAAGCGAATGGCAATTTCCCTTTGCGAAATCTCGATCAGCGATTCGCCGCTATCGCGTGTCGAGACAAACGGGGAACCTTCCTCGGGAGCAATTGTCGATTTTTGGGGCGTGGTGCGCGACGAGGAGCAGGGGAAAAGGATCGAGGGCCTCGACTACGAAGCACACCGCGCGATGGCTGAACACCAGCTAAATTTGGTCGCGCAAAAGGCGGCGAAAGATTTTGGACTGACGCGATTGGTCCTTCGACATCGAATCGGGTTTGTGCGAGCGGGGGAGCCATCGCTCTTTTTGCGGGTTGCGGCGATTCGCCGGAAAGCGGCATTCGCGGCCAGTCAATGGATCGTGGAAGAACTCAAACGACGAGTTCCGATCTGGAAGCGGCCAATTTTCGCGGAGCGGGACCAGGCGTTAGATCGACATAAAAAAACGACGCGCAAAGAATCGTCGCATTCACTCGCATGAACTGGGCGAACCGCTTAACGCTCAGCCGGCTGGTCTTGACGATTCTCTTCGTCATGGCGCTGAACTCGCAATGGCAATATGCCGGCACGACTGCACTCATCGTTTTTATTCTGGCTGGCGTGACTGATTTTGTGGACGGCGAAATCGCGCGGCGCTACGAATCGGAAACAAATTTCGGGAAACTGATGGATCCGCTGGTCGACAAGATTTTGATTGCAGCGGCATTCATTTCGCTCGTGCCAATGAAAGCCGTGCCGGCTTGGGCGGCGATCATTGTGGTGGCGCGCGACTTTTTGATCACCGGTTTACGTTTGATGGCGAGCGCGAAGGGCGTGGTACTTCCGGCGGAACGCTTGGGAAAACACAAGACTTCCTGGCAAATCGTGACGGTCCTGTTTTTTCTTTTGCTGCTCGCGGCGCGCGAGCTGCAATATGCGCAAGCGGACAGTGATTGGTGGTTGCGCGCGTGGCACCAGGGCGGGCGGCTTCTTGTCTGGGTGGTGGTGACGTTTACAGTTTATTCCGGACTCGGCTATGCCTGGCGGCACCGCGACGTTATCGCGTCCGAGCAGTAAAACGGCGCGCAGCTTTAAAAGACGCTCTGCGGAATCTCGATCTTGTCGCCGGGCTGCAGTCTGATATCTCGCGATGGATCGCGACGAAACTGCCGGACATCGTAAACTTTCACATAGACCCGGAGAGAGCGGGCAACGGGAATCGAACCCGCATGGCCAGCTTGGAAGGCTGGAACTTTACCATTAAGCTATGCCCGCGCAGAATTTAAAACTGCCGCGACACCCCTCCGTTGCCAAGTTCTTTTTCAGCGGCGTGCCGTAAGAGCGCAACCTCGCCCGCTTGCTATTTGGTTCGTCGCGTTCAAGCTAATCGACTTATGAGACGCATTTGTTTGGCTATTTGCGCCGTTATTTTTGCGACTATCAGCGGGCGTGCTGATTTAACGATCGTCCAGAAGATCGAAGGTGCCCCAGGTGAGAATCGTAAAGGCGATTTCACGGTCAAGATCAAAGGAGACAAGTTCCGCATCGAAGCGGCGCCGGGCGTAAGCACAATCATTGATGGTAAAACCGGAGATATGCTCACGTTAATGCACGAAAAAAAGCAGGTCGTCCGCATTTCTGGCGAGCAAGCCCGAGCGGCTGCTCAGATGGTCGACAAGTTCTCCGGCGAAAAGGAAAAAACGGACAAACCGCAACTCGTTGATACCGGTCGAAAGGAAACCATCAACGGCATGCCAGCCGAGATTTACATCTGTGACACGGCTATGGGCAAAATGACTTATTGGATTGCCGCGAACTACCCAGATGGCGCAGCCATTCTTCAACAAATGAAAGCGATGCAGCCGGGCGCGTGGAGCGTCGCGAGTAAGACAATGCCCGATTACCGCGATTTTCCAGGTATTCCGATCAAGAGTGAAATGAATTTTGGCAGCTCACACATCGTGACCACGCTTGTCTCAATCAAACAAGAGCCGATCGACGGCTCGGAGTTCGAGGCTCCGAAAGATTTCAACGAATTGAAAATGCCGAACCTCGACATGCTCGGGCACCGCACGAAAAAGTTGTCCCCAGAGCCTTCGCCGAAGCCGTAGCGCAGAGTGGCTTCTTCGCTGCTGCTCGCTTCGCATTCCCCGCGACGGCGTGAACTGCTTACCGCCGCCGGTTTCCAATTCGAAATCGCATCGCCGCATGTCGATGAAAAATTTTATGTCGATCTTACGCTGCGCGAATTGACCGCGCTCAACGCGATCCGCAAGGGCCTGGTCGTCTCGCGCGCGCATCCCGAAAAGGTTGTGCTCGCCGCCGATACGCTTGTCGCGCTCGATCACAAAATCATCGGCAAGCCCAGCGATCTCGATGAAGCGAAGAAAATTCTACGCCGCTTGAGCGGGCGAACTCACGAAGTCTGTTCCGCGGTTTTCGTTTGTCACCTTGCTCGCGCAAGATCGACAAGTTTTTTTGAAATCTCTCACGTGCGCTTTCGCCGATTGAGCAAACAAAAGATCGACAAATACCTCGTGGAAACTAACCCGCTCGATAAAGCGGGCGCTTACGCCGCGCAAGCTGGCGGCTCGGAAATTATCGAGCGCATCAGCGGCTCGTTCACGAACGTGGTCGGTCTGCCGATGGAAAAAACCGTGCGCGCTCTGCGCGATTTCGGAATAAAACCTCAGCGCCCCTAACCGATCTTGGCGACTTCTTTCTCGATGCGCGCCGGCGGATGGTGCGGTTCGCGGCGCAGCACGCGATATAAAAACCAAACGATGAAACAATTCGCGCCCAAGATTACGAACGCGGCGAGATTCGGCCGATGCCAAACGTGCCGCACTTCCAGCGGAATCAAAGCCGCCGTCGCGAAAACCATCAGCAGTTCCGCCCAGCGCTTTTGCAGATAAACGCCGATCCCTTCCGTGAACAAAACCGCGCAATAAAAAAGCGCGAGCATGCCGGTCGCCCGAAGTTGTCCGCCCGCGAGCACGTCCTGCAATTTGTTCAGCAAAAACAAAATCGATTTGCTGTGCGCGAGCAGGATTTTGTCGTCCGCCCAATCTGAAATTTGATCGAGCCAGATTGGCCGACTGTTCAGGAACAACAACGAAAAACCGAGCGCGAAAAGCAGCGCACCTTTAAACATTTTGAAAATCGCGATCAGCTTGAGATAGCGGACGCGATAGGGCGCGCGCAGAATCACGGGAACTGCGGCGGCGTCACTCATCACCGAGACTCTTCGCCGAAGGAGTGTCAGTTCGCAACGATCGGCTGTTCG
>CATPCN010000551.1 GCA_955652855.1 uncultured Chthoniobacterales bacterium
GTTGTTCGTGATGTGTTGAGCCGCTCGGTCAAGGAAGGCGCGAGCAGTCTCACTCAGCAACTGGCGCGCAACAGCCTTCCTCTCGGCGGTCGCAACATTACGCGCAAGATCCTCGAAGCGATGGTCGCGTTGCGCATCGAGCGCGTATTCACCAAGCAGCAAATTCTCGAACTTTATGTGAATCGGATTTATTTCGGCTCTGGCTGTTATGGAGTCGAAACTGCGTCGCAAGCATACTTCGGTAAGGACGCAGCGAAGCTGAACCTTTCTGAAGCGGCTGTGCTCGCCGGATTGATTCGAAGTCCGAATCGTTTTTCGCCGTTGAAGAATCCGGAAGGCGCAGCGTTTCAGCGTAATGCCGTGCTCGATCGGATGCTCGAGTTGAAAAAGATTTCCGCCACGCAAGCAGAGGATGCGAAGATCACGAAAGTTACTTCGCATCCGAAACGACTTCCGCTCATTCAGGAAAATTACGCGATGGACGCTGTGCAGCGCGATTTGTACGCGATCCTCACGCAGGACCAGATCGATAATGGCGGCCTCTTTATTTACACGACGCTCGATTCGGTGGTGCAAAATTCCGCCACGCAAGCGCTCGAGACGCAACTGAGCAAGATCGAGCATCAATCCAATTTCCGGCATCCCACGAAAGCGAGCTATCATTCGCCGGAGAACGGCGAGGATTCCGCGATGCCGTATTTGGAAGGCGCCGTCGTCACGATCGACAATGCGAGCGGCGGAATTCGCGCGCTTGTCGGCGGGCGTGATTATGCGCAAAGCAAATTCAATCGCGCGCTGCCGCCGGCCAACCGTCAAGTCGGCTCGTCATTCAAGCCGTTTGTTTACACGCTCGCGTTTACCCACGGACTTTTGCCCGGCGCGTCGATCAGCGACGATCCGATTCAACCGGGTGAGATCGATGGCGCTGGCACCTGGTCCCCGGGAAACTCCGATGGGACTTACAGCGGGGTTCAACCCGCGTCCTACGGCCTGATCCATTCGCGCAACACCATGAGCGTGCGCATCGGGCAATTTGCCGGTCTCGATGACGTGCAAAAAATCGCGATGAATTTGGGCCTGAGCGAAACTGTTCCGCATGCTCCCGCGATTTACATCGGTTCGTTCGAAACAAACCTGAAAGATCTGACGGCCGCCTACACCGTTTTTCCAAACGCTGGCGTGCGCAAACAGGCTTACGTCATCGAGCGAATCGACGATCCCGATCGCAATCCAATTTATCGCGCAGCGCATATTACTGTGCCGGCGCTCGATCCAAGCGCGGCGTGGATGACCTCGCAACTAATGGAGGAAGTGCTCACGACTGGAACGGCGGCAAGCGCGAGGTCGTTAGGCTTTAAGTTGCCGGCGGCGGGAAAAACTGGAACGACGAATGATTACAAAGACGCGTGGTTTATCGGGTATACGAACGCGTTGACCTGCGGCGTGTGGGTTGGCTTCGATCAACCGGTGACGATCATTCCGCATGGTTACGGCGCCGCGTTGGCGCTGCCGGTTTGGACGCAAGTAATGACGAAAGCGGCGCAACGTTATCCCGCGCAGGAATTGCAACCGACGATGGCGCTACAGCGCGCAACGGTCTGCTCGGTCTCGAGTCATCTTGCGACGACTGGTTGTCAGGCGGCCGGGACAGCGTACGAGATGGACTTGCCGGTCGATAAAGTGCCGACCGCGCAATGCGAAGTGCATGGCGGTTCGCCGACCCAGTTCGCTCAAAAACTTGAGGACCTCAGTCAGAAAGCCGCGACTTTTCCGAACAAGCTCATCCAATCATTCCGCAAATTCTTTGGCGGAAAATGATTGGTGACGCGCGGACAAGATCGACAATCAGCCGATTAACTTCCTGAGCCTACGTATTCCGCCTGATAACCTCGATATCGCCAAACAGATGCTCGCGCTCGCCGAAAAGATGACCTGGCCCAACGGCGATCCCTTTCGCGTCGGCGTCGCGCTCCATTACGGAACGGTCATCTGCGGCAATGTCGGCCTCGATGCGCAACGCGACGCCACCATCATCGGCGATCCGGTCAACACTGTTTTTCGATTGGAAGGAGTGATGAAAGAGCTCAATCAGCTCCTGATTTTTTCGGAGGAATTTCGAGAGAAACTCTCGCAGCGTAGCGAGAAATTCGTCGATCTTGGCGAACGAACCTTGAAGGGCAAACGCAAGCCCGTCCGGATTTACGCGCTGCCGACGTGACTCGCGCTCAACTTTCCGCCAGCAGCTTTTTGTAATTTTCGACGCTGTCTATAAATTATTTTGCACGCGGAGGCGGATCGACAGCATCGTGCGTGCCTGGAGGAACCCACGGCATGCAACGCATCATTCGCCAAGCGCTCAGGCAGACGCCTTTCGGAAATCCGTACACGCGCACCGCTTCTTCCGAATATTGCGAGCAGGTCGGCTCAAAAGGGCAGTGAATGTAGCGATGCGTCCACGGCCTGACGAAATGTCGATAGCCGCCAATGACAGCTTTTTCATACACGGCGACCGATACCTGTCGACTTGGCGGTCGAAACCAATCAGCAATCGCCGCAGTCGCGAGGATGAGCGCTGCAATGACGATTATCCAGGTGGATAACCGCAGTGAGGGCATTTCGCGGCCGCCTCTAACTTCTTATTCTTGCAGTTCGGGCACACCACGACATTTCCTTGCGGCCTTGCGAACAAATAAATGATCAATCCGATGAAGCTTGTGAAAAAGACGAGCACCATCCAGAGAACTGCACCATCCATTCCGCGGCTCTTCGCGTCGCGCGCTACCCAGACCAACATCGCTACATTGAGAGCAATCGCTACGACTAGAAGAAACAACAATCCACCGCATCCGCCGCCGCAAGCCATGCATCCCGCCGCACCCCCGGCGGCGCCAGCAGCGCTAGCCCCGTTGTCTGGCGTGCCACTTTGGGCTTGCGCGAACAAGCTTGTAACAAGAAGAGCTAGCGGAAGAGCAGGCAGCGATCGCCTCATAAATGTTTGAACTTGAATTTGTGCGAGGACAAATTTCTTTTCCAGATCACATCGACGGCGGCGGAGCACCCGGCGTCGTCTTCGGACGCGTGATAAGGTGAACAATTAGTCCAATCACACAAGTGCAGGGGATCCAAGTAAGGACCGTCACGAGAGTTGCGTTCGGCGAGTTGCGCTTCTTGGCGTCACGCATCACCCAGATGGCCGCGACAATCCAGAGTGCGGCGATGATTACATAGAACAGGATCATGCAACCGATACCGACACCGAAAATTCCGGCGGCCGCCGCGTCAGAACCTTCCGGCGTGGCGGTTTGCGCGAACAAATTTGAGACGACAAGGATCACCGGGAAAGCAGACAGGAGACGCTTCATAAACGCTTCAATACGAATTTGCATGAGCGAGTGTCAACGCTAATTAACAAAATTGCGTCTCGCTCGGACGAGAGCGGGTGAAGGGAATCGAACCCTCGTGTCCAGCTTGGGAAGCTGGCGTTCTACCATTGAACTACACCCGCAAATCGATTTTGGATTTTAGATGTTGGAATTCGGATTGCAACGCAAAGAGCGTCATTGCCAGGAAATGACATCGTCAGATTGAACACCGCTAGCATTCTTATAAAGGTTGTCGCCATTATTTCCCAGCGTGCCGTCTTTGCCAAACGACCACCCGACAACTCCTTGGCGAATTGGATCCGCGCCAGCTCCACCACTACCTCCGTAAGGATTGTCGACTTGATTGTTATAGTCGCCGTCGATTCGAATGAGATAATTTTTGCCCCACGGATCGAAATACTGTCCCGCGTTGCTCGCGTCTGTTCCGATACCTGATCGTGGATTTGTCTTATCCTTTACGTCTGGCGGAGAAATAAAAACAATCTGACGAGGGTTTGTCGCGGCATCAAGTCCGCGCAATGGATTGAAAAGCGTCTCATTCGTAGTTGGACTTCCGCTTGGTCCAAAACTTGTGTCACTCCTCGCAGAAACTGGATATTTGCCATACTCGTTGTAAAACGCGTTCACCGCGGTGATAATTTGGGTGAGATCGTTCTTGGCCTGCGTTCGTTTGGCCTGATCTTGCACACCGCGGAATGCGGGAAACAAAAGTCCCATCAGGATCACGATGATGGTGATGACGACGAGCAGCTCGATGAGCGTGAATGCCCGCAAAGCTGATTGTCGATGTACGCGGCGGATCATTTCCATTTTTGCATTTGTTCGGGGAAAGGACATTGCGCGCAATCGGAATTATCCTGCAAACAGAAGTCTTCGTAAATCTGTAAAAGTCCTTGCTGATGCGCGACAGTTTTTAGAAAGAGCGGCCGACGCGAATCGTCGCCGAAGAGACGCGTCGCGGCCGTCTCAACCCGGCGATTCGAAAGTTGTGACGGCAATTTTTCGTAATCCTTCCAAACATCGCGACCTTCGCCGGTGAAAAACGGGAAGAGCACGTTCGCAAAAATTTCAGCGACGCGCGTTTCGCCGACAATCGCCATCGCTTTCGACGAAGGGTCCGAATCGAGCGTGTAGTGAAAATTCCAAAACGGATGTTGCAGCCCGAGAAAGAAATCACGCGCGTGGCGAATGTCGATCTTGCCTAACGACTTCAGAAACGCCGGCCAATTTCGCGCGATCACAGCGAGAGCCGCGAGCCGGCGCTGCGGATGATTGAGCGGACGCCCCCCGCTGATTCGCCAAATCTTCGCAGGCAATACGAGCCGTTTCATTTTATCTCGGTGCGGCCACCAACGATCCCAAAGCGCGCGAACATAATCGCGGGTCTTCATTTCATAACCGGCGAGGTCCGGGTTTTCCAAAAATCCCGCAGCGCCGAAGAGCATCGCTTCCGCGTCGTCAGCGTGTGTGCGCAAAGTTTTTAGCGGTAGCCGTTGCGCCAGCAGGGTGAATGGAAGTTTGTTTTGTTTGTAACCGAGCGCGGCCGCGATTTCCTGGAACAGCGCTTCGTCGCGACCGTGACTGTCGATCTTACGCTGAATGCTCGCGGCTTTTCGTTGCTGACGAAATTGCGCGGCCGCATCGAGAATGCTGTGCACGCGTTCTTCCGGCAAATTCTTTAACGGCGCCTGACAACGACCCGGTCGCGCCAGCGGCACGTTTGCGCTGAACGAATCGGGCAGCGCGGCAAGATCGACAATAATTTGCGGAACATTTCGATTGGAGCTCGTGCGGCTGAAAAATTCGCGCTCACTTTTGTGAACGAAAATATGCAGCACGGTTTCATCGAATGCTGGATTGGTCGCATGACTGTGCGCTTCCCAATTTCGATCGGCGAGATCGAACTCGATGCTGCCGCGCATCGGCTCGCTTCCGTTGATGCGAATGGCTGCATCGCAAAAATCAGGACCGGCTTCGCGATTCCAAGTGCCGAATTGGACTATGTCGATCTTGTCGCCGGCGATGGATCGGAATTCTTTTCCAAAATCGCCCGCAAACCAGCGCGCTTGCAGCTCCAACTCGTTCGGGGTTTGTTGCGGAAGAAGCAGCACGCGTTCGCGGACGCGCGAAGCATTGCGAATTTTCGCGTAACGATCTGCGATGTGAATTGCGCGTTGCGACGTCGATGCCGTTGATGATGTCATTCTGAGCGAAGCGAAGAATCTCCCGAACCCGTCTGCGTGTTGCTTGTGAGATCCTTCGCTTCGCTCAGGATGACAGCTTCACTTCTGCCGCGTGAATTTCGTGAGCGGGATTTGGCGCCGCATTCAAATGTTCCCGCAAATATTCCGCAATCTTCTCGACGACCGTGGCGCGCGAACGCGGAAACATGAACAAGTAATTTGGTCCTTTGCCGGTTGCCGAAAAAATCACAAGGTTTTCGGAAAGAAACTTCGGCTCACGCGCGATGGTCAAACCTTCGAGCTGAATCGTTTGGGAGAAATCACGGCTGCGTTTGCGCGCGACAAAAAC
>CATPCN010000552.1 GCA_955652855.1 uncultured Chthoniobacterales bacterium
GCACGGCTTTCGAAACGACCTCGATAAAATCCATCAACCCGCGCAGCGGCGTATAGCGCGGCAGCGGCTCTCCTAAACGTTGCCGAGCGTGCTGAAATGGCGCGATCACGCACGTTGGACGTTTCCGCACAGCCTCGACCCTTCTCGGTCATACGCCCGACGAAGCTGACCGTCCGCTTCGCACGCGAATGCGGTCATCGACCTGACGCCGGTGGACTGGCGCTATCGGCCCCAAGTGGTCTTAGCGCCTCGTCCTCGAAAGCGGCCGCCCACCGGCAACCGTCGGCCAACAGCGGTGGAATGCTGCCAGCGGTGAAGCCCGGATGGGAGGCGTAGTATGGTTGGACTCCATTTGTCGACGAGGTCGAGTTAGTAATGGATCGGCGAACGTTCATTGGAGCCTTGGCTGGTGGATTGCTCACCGCATCGGATCTCGCTCGCACGCAGCAGCCGGCGATGCCGGTTCGACTTCGGCCGCGGAACGAATTGCGCCGCAATGGCATTGTCCCGTCACTTTCATCACAATCGATCTCTCCTTTGTTTCAGCATCAGCATCCGCCGACACACTTGCCTGTGCCGTCGAACTCCATCGTCCTGCCGGAGAGCGCCGGATAGACCGGCCTTCCCTTGACCAGAGCGATGAATGCCGCGGTGCGAGAAGTCGGCTTAACTTTGCCGCCACTGGTCGCGTCCTCGTTGACATGCGTGACGATCACCGACGTCGGCTGGACCAGCGTGTTGATTGCGTACGCCGCACCTTCCGGATTGAGCGAAAGGGGACCGAAGTTGAGCTCGACGAGGTTGGCTTTGTAGTAATCGCGGGCGACCGTCTGCATGTCGCTGTGGATCGACGTATCGCCCGTCAGGTATGCGACGAGCCCGTTGGTGAAGCGGATAACGTAGCCGTTGGACAGACCCAGCTCGTAGCTAGTGCTGTCGGGCTCCAGCGCCTTGCGCTGGTTCTCGCTCAGCAGAGCGAGAGGAACCGTGCTGTCGTGTGCCGCGGACACGGCCACGATCTCCACCCCCTTCGACGCGCCGGAAGCTTTGACGATGCGGGTCCCACCTGTCCGGACGGTCGCAAGGCACGGCGCCGTAAGCGGCGCCACCAGATCAGCCTCCTGCGGACCGCATGCCGCCGTCGGCTTGCCGCGGATCGCCTCGATCTTGCGCCCGATGAACGTGCCGAGCTGGATCTCCATGATCAACGCGGCGTTCTTCGCTGCGGCGATCTCCGCCGTGGTCGAATTGGGCGCAGCCGAGACGAGCTGTGGCTTGTCGCAAGTGCCGGCTTCGAGCGTCTTCATCTTCATGTCGCCGATGTGGTCACCGTGCGCATGCGTCAGCAGCACGACGTCGATCCGCCCGAGGCGCGGATCGTCTGCGCCCGTCACAGACTGGCCGGGGTCGTAGAGGATGCGTACGCCGGTGGGATCCTCGAGGATCGTCGCTCGATCGCGATCGCAAAGCTCGCCGGCGTGCGAGCCGAGCGAGGTGATCTTCACATTCTGTGCGAGGCCAACCGCGGGCGCGCTCAGCAGCGCCACCAACAGGATCGAGCGAATGCGGCATGACGGCATGGCTTTTCTCCGGTGATCATGGTGACGGGTATCCGGCACAGCGCATCATCAAAGGATAGTAAGTCCAATGTCCTGACGCGCCGTCGGGAGCAGTGTTAACTTCGACTTTACATCGGTAACCCCGGGCCCTCCGTACATTGACGTCTTATTCTTCGTTACGTTAGATCCCACCAACACAAGCGGTACGGTCGTGGTCGACCTATTCGGCGAGTTGAATGGGGGGGACTTGCAGGCTTCTTTCACGGCTTTCCCTCCGTTATTTGACGGCGACTCCGGCGGTGTCGGCGGGGACGGGCTGTTTTCGTTGGGAGTGCGGGCGACGCCGGGAAGTTCAGGTGTATTCGTCGGGGCCGATGCCTTCGGGATCGCGCTGGAGTGTGATACCGCCATTCCGCCTAACTGTACCACTGTACAGGGGCCAGATATTGCCGGCACAGTTGTCACTGCACCTCTGTCGATTCCTGAACCCACGACCATGACCCTGCTCGCCATCGGATTCGCGGGAATCGCTTTCTTGCGCCGCAAGATCGACTAATTCACGTCGGCAAGACGCGCACTCGTGACGCCTAGTAGTCGAGTTCCCGAGCTCTCCTCGATCTTGCCAGAGTTAGGCATCGCCATCATGATTGCTTTTGCTCGCCTCCGTCGCTTGGCGCGGTGCTAATGGAGAGATGGCGTAACGTGTAGACGGGTCCGGCTGCCGCCCCACGATTTGAACCTTTCAATGAAGCAGCGTCGAACGCCAATGACGCTGTACGGGCGAAGATTGAGGCGGCGCAGTAAAGAAGCCGCGGGCGCGCTGCATTCGGAGAATGCACTGGCTTGCCGGATAGCGGTCAGTCGCGAGGTCCGCTGAGGGTGTGCGCCGTGAGAAGGCGGCGCTTTCCAGTGGGTGCGAATCCCACCCGGCGAATGCTCCAGCCGGAAGCATCGGAGCAGTCATGGAGGTAACGAAATGGCTGAAGCCTTCGGGTAAGCGTGCCACGAATTGGTGGCA
>CATPCN010000553.1 GCA_955652855.1 uncultured Chthoniobacterales bacterium
AGGGCGAGGGGATTTATAATGTCGTCGTCATTGGCGGCGGCACGGCGGGATTGGTCACGGCGGCGGGAACTGCTGGACTCGGTGGTCGCGTTGCGTTGATCGAGCGAAACAAAATGGGCGGCGACTGCCTCAACTTCGGTTGCGTCCCGAGCAAAGCGCTCATTTCCTCGGCGCGTTTGATCGACAAGATGCGTCGCGCGGAAGAGTGGGGACTGCGCAAAGCGGAGCCGCAGTTCGAATTTACCGACATCTTCGCGCGCATGCAGGCGCGCCGCGCGCAGATCGCCCCTAACGACTCGCAGGAACGGTTTGAATTGCTCGGCGTCGATGTCTTCCGCGGCGAAGCCAAATTCGATTCGCCAAATACGGTCAAGATCGACAATCAGATTTTGCGCGCGAAGAATTTCGTCATTGCCACTGGAACACGCACGGCGGTTCCGAAAATCGAAGGGGTCGAAGTCGTCCCATATTTCACGAACGAAACAATCTTCGACGAACTGAATTCGAAACCGGAAAGCCTGATTGTTCTCGGTGGTGGGCCGATCGGCTGCGAGCTCGGGCAAACCTTCAATCGCTTTGGGGTGCGTACGACCATCGTACAACGCGGAGCGCATCTCCTCCCGCGCGAAGATGTCGACGTGAGTGAGTTTCTGGAGAAGCGGTTCGAAGACGAAGGCATCTCTGTTATAACCAATGCGGAAGCGAAATCAGTGACGCGCGCTGATTGCGGAATTAAAATGAAGATTGGTCAAACGGAAATCAGCGCGAGCGCATTGCTTATTTGTTCTGGCCGTCGTCCTAACGTCGACAATCTCAGGCTTGGTGAGATCGGGGTGAAGACGAACGATCATGGTGTGATCGTGAATGAATATCTACAGACATCCATGCGACATATTTACGCGGCCGGCGACATCGCCGGGCCGTTTCTTTTCACGCACATGGCCGACGCGCAGGCGCGCGTTGTCGTGCGAAATATCCTGATGCCGTTCCAATTTCTGCGGCAGAAAATCGATTACGCGGTTGTGCCCTGGTGCACCTATGTCGATCCGGAGATTGCGTCGGTTGGCTTAAACGAGACGACGGCGAAGAGGCGAAACATCGGTTACGATCTGCTTCGGCAGGAGATCAAAGAGGTCGATCGCGCGGTGTTGGAACGCGAAGAGAGCGGCTTCGTCAAAGTTCTTGTGGCGAAGGGAACAGACACGATCCTTGGCGCGACTTTGGTCTGTGAAGGCGCGGGTGATCTCATGCACGAGTTTGTCCTGGCGATGAAATATGGGATCGGATTGGGAAAGGTTTCCGCGACTACGCACGCCTATCCAACGTTCGCCGAGCTTGCACGCAAAGTCGGCGACAAATACAACAAGACGCGGCTGACACCGACGGCACGGAAAATTTTCGCCTGGCTGTATCGGCGCAAGCTTCGTTGAGCAATGAAGAGATTCGGCAAATGGATCGTGGTCGCGTTGATCGTAATTACCTTGTCGATCTTGTCGGCGATCCTGCCGGTCAAGGAGTGGATGCGCGAATTGATCGACTGGGTGCAACACCTCGGACCGCTCGGCGTAATCGTCTTCATCATCGCGTACGCAATCGCTACCGTCCTTTTCCTGCCCGGCTGGATTTTCACCGTCAGCGCCGGACTCATCTACGGAATCGTCGGCGGTACGCTGGTCGCGCTTGGCGGTGCGATCATTGGAGCGACGCTCGCTTTTCTGGTCGCGCGTTATTTACTGCGCAAGAATATCGAGGAAATCACAAAGAAGAATCCACGGTTTGCCGCCATCGACGAGGCGATTGGGAAGAATGGTTGGAAAATTGTCGGGCTGCTGCGATTGAGCCCACTCATTCCATTTAATCTGAGCAATTATTTCTACGGCATCACTTCGATCAGCTTCATTTCGTATGTTGCCGTCTCTGCCATCGGCATGATTCCTGGAACGTTGTTGTACGCATACCTGGGCGCGATCGGTCAGGCCGGAATTTCCGGCGGCGCGTCGCAGCACAGCAAGTGGCAATACGTCTTGCTCGGTGTCGGGCTGCTCGCGACCATCGCCGTCACGATTCTCGTTAGTCGAATCGCGAAGAACGCGCTCAAGAAATCGGGTGCGGTAAAATAAATTGGCGAAGCTGCGCTAATGGCGCGAGACGGTGCGGCCGACCTGCCAACGCGTATCCCGTTCGCGGAGATAATAGAGGACAAAACACGCGGCCAGCATCGGCCACGCGGCAAAAAAGAGGAGATTCACTTTTTCGAACGGCGCGAAATATTGTCGAAAGGACGAAAGTGTGGAAACGGCATGGAGCAAAAGAACCGCGCCGTAGGTGAAACGTTTTGCGATGCCGAGAAGGAATCCGACCAGCAAGAGCAATTCGGCAATGCCCAGCGAGATGATGATCGGTTTTGCTACACTGCCTAGGAAATAAAAATGCTCGTAAACGGAAGCGGCATGTTCGGGGCGAACAAACTTGTCGATCGTCCACATGAACATGACAAGGAAGACGCTGAGGCGAAGAAGAAACAACGCCAGCGGAACGCGGTCTGAGTTATTGATCGTGGCCATTCGGCAGTTTCAGCGCGTATTCGGCTTGATACAAGGCGGCGGCTTCAGGGCAACCAGCCGCCGACGGCCTGGATCGGCTCGGGTTCGCCATTCGCGGTAACCCAAGCGGCGATGGCGGTGCGCGAGGTTGGGGCGGACGCCGCCGGGTCGTTAGGCAAGCGCAGTTGCGCTTTGCCCGAGACCATCCGCGCACTCTCGAGCGCGACACCACAAAATCGTGTACCAACTTGCGCCCGCTATTTTCTCCGGCTTTGACACTGATGTTAATCCCGAAGCCGAGTCTGGCGACGTGGAGCTCAAAGGAACGGGCGTCGCCGTATAGATGCTATCGCTTCGCCAGCGCGCCGAATATTCGTATTGACGCTCGGTCCAGGCTTTCGCGGCAAAGGGATCGCGCCAGCCAAGCCGGTCCCAATGATCGACATGAAACGCGACCGGAACAAAATCCTGCCAAAGTCGCGGTTCATCCTTCAATCTGTTCAACCACACCTCGGCCGGCGGACAACTGTTGCAGCCTTCCGAAGTAAAAAGCTCGATGAGATGAGTGCGAAGCGGTCGGCTTGTAA
>CATPCN010000554.1 GCA_955652855.1 uncultured Chthoniobacterales bacterium
AAGCACGACACCCTCTCGTCGAGAGCCAAATTCAAAAGATCGTTTCGAACTCCCACACTGGCACACTGCGTCTCGGCAGAGACCAGGATAGGAACTACTACGTCTCGATGTGTTGGGACCTTTTGAATGGATGTATCGCCGTGTGCTCGGCGTTACAATCGTGGACGGCCATGTTCGATCTGTCTCCGACATCCCGGCAGAAACAGCCAAAATTCGGGAACGGCAGCCGGAATCGGCGACTGTCAAGGGCGAGGAAAAAACCTTTGACAACGACTCTCGTTTGGTGTCTCATTTGAGAGTTAATTGACGAACGCTACAAAATGACGCCCGCCAAAATCAGGCAACTGTGTGAGGACCTCGGCATGGATCAGTCCGATCTTGCACGCGGGTTGTCAATCCCTGCAGCTACCTGGTATCGTTACATGAAATCCCCTGATGGCAGCGGTATTCCTGTCGAGACCAAGAATCTTTTGATCGCGTATGAGAGTGTCGTCAGACAGCGTAAAGCCTCAAGTCTTGAGGATCAGGAAATCAAAGACGCGATCAAGGCCAGTGGAGTAGCTGGTGTAGTGGCGCGGGCAGCCATGGCTGGCGTACTTCCCCATGCCATAGTTCTCTCGCTTGCCAGTAATCCACTCACTTCATGGATCGGCGCGGTCGTGCCGTTTGCCGGGGCAGTGATTGGCGGCATAGGTGCTTTATCTGGCTTAACCTTATTTCAAAAACTCAAACCAAAGAACTCACAAAAGGAGAAAAGAAGAAAATCAACAATGCATTGAAGATTACCTTGGTGGTTGGAGGCGCTGCGATTATTGGGACGGTACGTCTGCCGCGTCGATGAACCATCCATACTCATAGCCTTAACGAAGAGGAGCACATGAAAAGCGATCCGGAGGGAATAGACATTGACCCGTCAGCCACTTTTGCCGCTGCTGAAATAGCGAAGCAACTGGAAAGAACACAAATCGCCAAATTCCACACGAAAGGTGGAGCGGGATTTGCAGCCGAGGAAGCGAATGCTCTCGCCGACAAGCTGCGGCTTCGAAAGGTGGAGATTACTGGCCTCTGTAATGAGGTAAACGGTTCCGACAGAATTGTTGATGGTGTGTCCATCCAAACAAAGTATTTCGACTCTGCGCGAGCAACCATTGAAGCGGCGTTCTCGGATAGCGGGATTTATCGCTACTCCGAGCAACTGTTGGAAGTGCCGCGCGATCAGTATGAGCAATGCCTCTCGATCCTGCGGCAGAAGATTGCCGAAGGAAAAGTGCCCAACGTTGTAACTCCTGAAGACGCAGAGCGTATTCTTAAGCAGGGTCATATTACATACAAACAGGCACGGAACATCGCCCGCGCCGGGAATATTGATTCTCTTGTCTATGATGCACAGACCCAAGCGGTCACGACCACTTATCTCTTTGCAATTGCCTTTATAGTCGATTTTGCGCAACGCAGGTGGACGGGACAATCGCCACGTGCAGCCATCAATCAAGCCATCAAAACTGCCATTGCCTCAGGATCGAAATCGTTGGTTGCTGGGATTGCCGCGGCCCAACTCCTGAGAAGCCGAGCGGCTGCCGTGGGCACAGTCTTGGTTCGGGACGGTATAAATGGCGTTTATTCCACGCGCTTGGGCAAGACGGTGATCGAAAAAGTCGCTGCGGCATCATTGGGAAAATCTATCTACGGTGCCGCCGCGCTGAATCATGTGTCAAAACTTCTAAGGAGCAACGTGGTTACTTCGGCTCTCGCGACCGTGGTAATCACGACCCCTGATTTTTATCGCGCCGCCGTCGCGAGTCTTGGGGTCAATTTGCCAAGAACCTACTCATTAATATTTCTGGCATTGCAGGAGGGACAGGAGGTTGGTTCGCCGGAGCCGCTTTGGGGGCAACAGTGGGAACTGCCGTGCCTGTCATAGGAACCGCAGTCGGTGGGTTCGTCGGTGGCATCCTAGGCGCTCTGGCCGGAGGTATTGGCACATCTGGTCTGGCTAAGAAAGGACTAGATTGCCTCATCGAGGATGACGCGAAAAAACTGGTTACTCTCGTCCAGAAGGCAGTTGAGGACGTGGCGCATGATTACTTGCTAATGGAGGGCGAAATCACGCGCCTGACGGACTGTGTTAAGAGGACGGTGACCGCTCGGTGGCTCAAGCAAATGTATCATGCGGGCGCGCAGTCTGGAGGCGACAATGATTCGTTCGAGTTTGCTTACTGCGTTTTCGAGCAAGAGTGCGAACTTATCGTCAAGGAACGCTTTCAAATTCTTGTTCCACCGTTGGAGGAAGTCATGACAGAGATGGATTCGCTGCTTCAGACGATTCAAAAGCAAGAAGAGGAAAATTCAGACCAGGTCAAAGCAGGCAGATAAAGATGCGGATATCCGCCGCCTTTCGCTACAATTCCCTCGAAGACTTCCTGATTTCCAACCCATTGGAAATCGATGGCATTCTTAGCGATGGGCAGGGTGCTCTATTCCCAGTTAAGGCGCGTGAGATGGAGGCAGCCATCCTGTTCATCGACATATCGAGCTTCTCGAAACGGACGCTTGGTCTCGCACCGGTGGAGACGCTCATCTTCGTAAACAATTTCTTTGCGTGGATTACCGCCGAGGGATTACAGGACCGACCGGGAATTGTGGACAAGTACATCGGTGATGAAATGATGGTGGTGTTCGCCCGTGAGTTTGGCTCGAAAGACCCTTTCATGGATGCTGTCCAGACAGCGTGCGCAATGACAGAACACGACGCGCTTTCCTATTGCCCGCACATAGGGATTGCGGCGGGACCGGTAACTGTCGGATACGTGGGCACTCCCCTGAAATACAATTGCTCGGTCTTTGGAAGACCGGTTGCTTTGGCTGCTCGCTGCGCTGGAATTAAATCAATCAACGACACTCCCAGTTGTATCATCTTTCCGGCAGTTCATTGGGGTGGCAGGACGATCGAGGAGATACTTTCGGTCGCGGCATCAAGGGAGAAATGGGAACTCCAGCCGGGCCGAGTCGAACCGATCAAGAATATGGCTGACTTGGAAGTGCGGGAACTGACCTACACCGTTATACATGTCCCCACGACTTCGGCTGTAGAGCGAGCCCGAGAATCATTCGAAGTTTTGAAGAATGCGGGCCACTACCGCCCAGGGCGCTTTGACTTTACAAAGGAATGAACAGTCTTCGCTGGCTGATCATTGTGCGAAGGGCCGCCGACGCCGCCGAATACACGGGCAAGCGATGTTCGCCACGCCGTTCGCTCAGGAACGATGGTCGACGTACGGCGGCGGCGCGGAACGACGAACCGATTATCCACTTCCCATCTCGTCGATCTGTGGGATTTAATCGCGGCACAAATGAAAAACGAGCCTCCAGCAATCGGGATCATCGGTGGCAGCGGCCTCTATCAGATGGAAGAGCTGCGCGATGCGGCCGAGCACAAGATCGACACTCCATTTGGATCGCCATCGGACGTGTTGATCGGCGGCAAGCTGAGTGGCCGGCAGGTTTATTTTTTGCCAAGGCACGGGCGCGGCCATCGAATTTTGCCAAATGAATTAAATCACCGAGCCAACATTTACGCGATGCGCTCTCTTAACGTGCGCTGGATCATCTCGGTGACAGCGGTGGGCAGTTTGCAGGAAAAATATGCGCCGAGGGATATCTTGCTGCCGTCGCAA
>CATPCN010000555.1 GCA_955652855.1 uncultured Chthoniobacterales bacterium
CGATTCCGCCAGCAAGCCGGAACCCAAGGCTCCACAGACGAAGCGCAAGGTCGCCAAGAAAGCGAAGCCCGCGAAGAAGGCAGCTCAGGCCAAGAAGGCGGCTAGCAAGCCGAAGACGGGAGCGCGCCAACAAGAAGGCCGAAGTAATCGCGTTGATGAAACGCGCCAAGGGTGTCACGTTGGCCGAGATCATGGAGGCCACGAGCTGGCAGAAGCACACGGTGCGTGGCTTCGTCAGCATTCTGGGCAGCAAGGGCGGCGAGAAAATCGAATCGTCGAAGAACGCGGCGGGCGGGCGCACGTACAAGATCGAAGTAAATCACAGGCAACCCGGCGTCCAATGCCGTCTCCGGTCACAAGCCGGGGGCGGTTTTCTTGCTTGTGTGGCCCACATTGCTTTCCGCAACCTGGTATGTTCCGCGTAAGTGACGTGACGGACCCGTCGCGTCACTGATTGGAGTCCAAACCATTTTGGGTTGAAATGTTCCCACGCCGCCTCCGCCCGGAATGCCGAGTGTTGGCGCAGAAACGGCACTCAGTGGCTTCGTGGGCGTCCGGGTGGCCATGTCGTTCCTCCCGCGCGCCACCAGCCGCACTGCGGGTGGATACGCGGTCTGGTGGGAACCGCCGAGCAGCGGGCGAGGTGGGTTTCAGCGAGCCGTGGGGACGACTGGCTTGAGGATGCGCGCGACGGACTCCAGCCGCCACGTCGTCCCCCGCCGTGTCCGGTACGCCCGGTGGTTCAGAGTGGCGGCGATCCCGCGTAACGTAGCGCCCTGGCTGCGGAGCTGGCGGATTTCGGAAAGCACGGCCTGCTCAGCGGGGTCGGCTTCCACATGCACGCCGTCGACGGCTAGTCGGCACCCGTAGGCAATGTTGCCCACGCGCTGCCCCTGGCTGCGCTTGTGGCTCATGGCGTCCCGGGTACGCTCGCCGATCGCTTCGCGTTCCCACTTGGCTCACCGCCGTCATGATGTTGAGCACCAGGCGCCCCGCGGCCGAGCCGGTGTCGAGGGACTCTGCTACCGATATTAGGGCGACACCCCGTTTGGAGAATCGCTCCAACAACGTGCATAGATCCTTCACGCTTCGGGTGAGGCGGTCGAGCTTGGCTATGATGACCACCTGGACTTCGCCGGCATCGACGAGGGCGAGCAACCGCGACATCCCAGGACGGTTCAGGCTCTTGGCGGACTCGCCTCCATCGACGATGATGTCCAGCAACTCTGCGCTGTGGACGACGGCCATAGCTCGAATCTTTTCAGCTTGGGCGTCGAGCGAAACGCCTCGGTCCGCCTGCTTGTCTGTGGAAACACGAACATAGCCAATTGTTTTCATCGGTAACTCCATGAACGCTCTTGTGCTAGGTGGAAGTCAACGCAAATCGGCTGAGTTTTGATTCTTTTTGATTGACCACTAAAAAACGGTTGATTCTCCGTCCAATTCGGCACTATGAATCAAGGCGTCGATGACCCCCAACGGAATCTCCTGATCGAGCGTCTCTCCGTCGATCAGTTCGTCGATCCTTGGGTCCCAGTAATCCGACCAGGGCTTGGTATGAGGCACCAAGCCACTGTGATCGGTTAGTTGCGCTTCGAGCTTTCGGAGACGCCTCAGCAGACTTGACATGCACGCTCCTCAATGCAGACCGCTCATGCGTGGAACTCCGCGGTGCGTTCATACCTCGGCCGCGTCGACTGGCCCAGTTCGAGTACAAGCGTTTTCTTCACCTTTTTATCAACTGCCGAGACGAATTCGATGTTGATTACTTGACGCATGGTTTCGCCGTTCGAAGCATCGATAGTTCCTTCCAGTTTCTGGACCCTTCGAATCATGTTCCGCATTGCTGTCCGGTAGTACATTTCCGATTGCCGAGAACCATCGCTACCGCCGCTTGCGGGTTGAGTTGCCTGTCTCCGTCGTCTTCTCCAATTCCGTCACGCGGGCCTCGAGATCTTCAAGCTCGATTGCCTTGGCAGTGTGATTGAGGATGCTATCGGCGGCTCTTACCCGTGTGGACGGTGGGGTCTTTGGGTCAACCATGACTTTTCCGAGCGTCGAGACCGCGGCACTGGTCATCTGGTGCAACCTCGCAACCGATTGCAAATAGACATCGCGTTTCGCTGCTCGATATGCAGCATCGAATTCCGACTCCTTCATCCATCGGTAAAGGGTTCTGGGATTGACGCCAGCAGTACGCGCAGCGTCATCGATGTTTCGCGACGATAGAAGCGCCAAGATCGCTGCTTCTTGCTTGCGCCCTAGCTTCTTACCAGATCGCGACATTAACTGACACCGACTGACATAGCCCGACGAGAAACTCTGTGCGACGTTCGATTCATTTAGCCCTCTCGCGTCGCTCCATCGCGATCTCGTCGAACGCTTCCCCGTTGCCTTCGAGCGTTGCCTTCTTCCCACTCAGTTGCTGCCAGCGCTGCACCACAACATCTACGTACTTCGGATCTAGCTCCATTCCGTAGCAGACGCGTTCCGTGAGTTCGGCGGCCGCGAGGGTAGTGCCGGAACCTAGGAACGGGTCATACACCAGTTCGCCACGCCGCAAGTGATTCAGAATTGGTTGAAGAACCCGAGCCGCGCTGCCAGATCAGTCCTATTTTGATTCGTGAGATTGTGCAATACCCTCGACCAAACATTCCGTAACCCCCGGTTGAGTGCACGCTGACCGGCGGATCATTACTCCTCGTGTTGATCAAGACGACATTTGAAGACCCTAGAGGATGTGTAAGTGACGATTCCACGCGAGGTAAGAAGCCGGCCGTAGACAGGGCGTAGGGCCCTCCGATGGTTAAAGTGCGAGCGACAATTTCCGATAAGCGCAGAGAGTAATCTTGTCTGAAAACGTGCCGATAAGGTTAATCAGGGAAGCGCTCATGCTCGACTGGCTCAAGGGCTTCGTATCGATCTGGCCTGAAATTCAAAAAAATCCGCAACCCTTCATTAGCATCGCGGCTCTTGCGGCCTTAGCAGTCCGTGTCAGAACCCCACTTTTCTACCGTGACTGGGTTTGAGCGAACTTGATCGAAGTTTCGCGAACGGGTAAGGGCTTGCAGGCGAGTTCTTCGGTAGGCTCGTAGTCGGCGCGAAAAGTGGCGCGAGAGCGGCCAGAACGCCCAAAAACGCGCATAATAAGTTCCGTTTCAGGTCCGCCAACCCTCGCGGGGTTCCGGCTTTCGTGATCGATCGCAGAATCAGCGCGAGGTTGAACGCCGC
>CATPCN010000556.1 GCA_955652855.1 uncultured Chthoniobacterales bacterium
AGACACCCGCCGGCCGGAAATGGTTCGAACAAAACCGTTGACAGCCCAAAAAGCCGCCCGTACTTTCTCTCCCGCACGACTGGAACCAGCCGAGTGTCCGTCCATCCATGCCCGGAGGCCAGTGGCCGTTCCTTAAGTCAGCGATCGCAGATGCTTGCTCGCATCCAGTAAGATGCTCGAGAAGCGACGCACTCCCAGAATTGGAAAGAGCTCGAAGAATGCCCCCCGCTCGTGCAGCAGATAGTCCGAGAGTAGAAACACCCAAAATCTTCTCTCGCTGCACGAGATTCCATTCGAAGTGAGGAAAGTAAAAATGGAAAGTCGCAAGTTATTTCGCCTGTGCCTTGCCGTGTTGTTTGGTTTCTGCTCTCTGATCCTGAGCACCGCCGCGCACGGCCAGGGCGCCGTTATTACCGGAAAGGTGACGTCGGAGCAGGGAAGAGAGATCGAAGGTGCTAACGTCACCATCCCCGAGCTGAACATCTCGGTCGGCACCAATGCAGCGGGCAACTACACGATCACGATACCGCCAGCGCGACTGAGCGGAGGCCCGGCGACCCTCCGGGTTCGTGCGATAGGATTCGTTCCGCGGAGCTCGCTCATCGCGCTTAGCGAAGGGCCGAGAACCGCCAACTTCGCGTTGGCCGAGGACATCAACCGGCTGGAAGCGGTCGTCACGACCGGTGTGACCGGCGCAACGTCTCAGCTGAAGCTGCCGTTCACCGTATCGCGCATCGACTCCAGCGACATGAAGGTGCCGGCGGCCAATCCATTGTCGCAGCTCGCCGGCAAGGTGCCAGGCGCGCAGATCGTCGCTGCCAGTGGTCGCCCTGGGGCATCACCCTCAGTGATTCTGCGCGGACCAACTGCGATTACCGGCGCAGGCCGGGGCCAGCAGCCGCTGTACATCGTTGATGGAGTCATCCTCGCCGATCAGGGCAGCCTTGGCGGGGGCGGACTACCCGATGTGAATCCGCTCGATATCGAGAGCGTTGAAGTCATCAAGGGCGCCGCAGCGTCATCACTCTATGGCGCGCGCGCCGGCAACGGCGTCATCAACATCCGGACAAAAACTGGAATCAGCGCGAACGAAGGCGTTCGCATTGGCGCCCGCAGCGAATACGGATCGAGCGACATCGAGCACCACCTTCTGATCGCGCAGCGCCACGCCCTCTTAATGGATGAGACCGGTACGAAGTTCTGCGTGAACCCCAGGCAACCGGGCGTAACGGCGGGCGCTTATCAGTGCCTTCAGACGATCGATTATGCGGCGGAAGCACGCCGGATCAACGGTCAGGGCGGCGACTTTCCGCTGAGCACCTTCACGTTCCCGATCGATCCCGGTTCGGGACTAACGGCATCGAATCCTGCACTCCGCGATCAGTACCTGATCAACAGATGGCCTGGGGCGAACTACGATGCCGTCTCCCAGTTCGTGAGACCGAAGCCAGTGCTCAACAACAGCCTCGACATGCGTGGCAAGTATGGCCAAACCTCCTTCTATGCCAGCGCGTCGAATCTCGACCAGGGTGGTGCGATCAAGTATCTAAACGGATTCCAGCGCTCGACGGGCCGAATTAACCTGGATCAGCAGATCACCGACAAATGGACAGCCTCGCTGACGAGCTACTACGCACACGACCAAACCGACGGCTACTTCCAGGAAGGATTTGGCGGCAACGCTTTCTTCCGCCTCACACGCACGCCACCAATCGCCAATCTCAACGCGGTTGACTCGCTGGGCCGACTATATATCCGCCCCAATATTCAGGGCGGCGGATTGCAGAACGATAACCCGCTTTACGCGCTTCAGAACGACTACCAGATAACTCGCACCGAGCACTTCATCGGCGGAGGCACTCTTCGCTATCAGCCGACGACCTGGGCTGACCTCGAAGGGAACATGAGTTACGATGGAGCCTCGTCGAATTGGAACAACTTCGACAACAAGGGCTATCGGACGACGGCTGCGTCAGTAACCAACCAGGGATTCACAGAGCAGGCAGCTCAGAAGGAGCAATCGTACAACTCGAGCGCCACTTTGAACAACAGGCACGAGTTCGGGAACCAGATCAACTCACGCACGAGCTTCCGTTATCTGTTCGAGAGGCAGGACAATGACTACCGCGACGCGTCCGCATCGAAGCTGATCGTTGTTGGAATCCCGAGCCTCGCCAACGCGATCGATCAGGCCACAAAATCCATCACTTCCTCGGTGACCTCGGTCCGCAGCATCGGCTTCTTTGCAGCACAGGATTTCGACATTCTGGACCGGTACATAGTGGGCGGCCTGGTTCGCCGCGACGGCAGCTCGTTGTTCGGACGGGCAAACCGCTGGAAGACGTTCGGCCGCGGCTCTTTCGCGTGGCGCGTTTCGCAGGAGCCGTGGTGGTTCGTTGCGCCACTCAACGAGTTGAAGCTGAGAGCCTCTATTGGTACTGCCGGCGGACGACCCGGTTTCGCCTCGCAGTATGAGACTTACAACCTTTCCGGAGGACAGGTCACTCCGAGCACACTCGGCAACCGCTTCCTCAAGCCCGAGACAATTAGGGAAGTAGAGCTGGGCATAGACGCCGAGGTATTCCATCGCATCGGCATCAACCTTACCCATGCTAATTCCAACTCCTTCGATCAGATCCTGCTCGTCCCCGCGCCGGCGGCTACGGGATTCGGCCAGCAGTACCAGAACGCGGGCGTTCTCCAGAACAAGACCTGGGAGGCTTCAATCAACGTACCGATCCTGGACAACTTCCACGACGTGACCTATTCGACGCGTTTCACCTATTCCCAGAATCGCGCGGTCATAACGCACCTGTATGTACCGAGCTTCAACTTCGGTGCGACGGCGCAGAACACCGGGGCTCTCTTCCTTGCCAAGGAAGGGGAGCGCTACGGCACATTCTATGGTCGTGCGTTCGCCACGAGCTGCAGCCAGCTCCCGGCGCAGCTTGCGGCCTCGTGCGGGACGCCGGGGGCCGCCTTTCAGAGAAATTCCGATGGATGGATCGTCTGGGTCGGCCAGGGCAACACGGTTAACGACGGCATCGCCAAAAACCTGTGGGATGCGTCGCTGCCCGCCAACTCGCCTTTTTACGCACCGCTTGGCGGCAAACTCGGATACATGAACCCGGGAGTCGCCGTCAACTGGGGTATGCCGATCATCATCCGCGATTCGACGGGCACAGCCGTTCAGACTGCGCTCGGCAACCCGCTTCCGAACTTCCGCTGGGGTCTCTCGCAGAACCTGTCGTACAAAGGGTTCAGCGCCTACGCGCTGCTGGATGCCGCGATCGGGCAGCACGTCTACAATCAGGGAAGAGGCTGGTCGTATCTCGACTTCCTGGAAGGGCGCGAAGACCAGACGGGTAAGACGATCGAGGCGGCGAAGCCCATTGGTTATTACTACCGGGCGGGCGCCCCTGATGCGGGTGGCATCGGCGGATTCTACGATCTGCTCGGCGCGAACAACGCCGTGGTCGAAAACGCTAGCTACGCGAAGCTGAGAGAGGTGAACATCGGGTACCATATCGGGACCTTCGGGCGCGTTGGTGGCGACTGGAGTGTCGCGCTCATTGGCCGTAACCTGCATACCTGGACCAAGTACACTGGCTTCGATCCGGAAGTCGGGCTGGGTGCAGTGAGCGGAACCAGAAGCACCGCGAACGGGTCGGGATCAGCGGCGATCAACGCCATCGACGCCTTCACGTTCCCGAATCTCCGCTCCTTCACCTTCTCGCTTTCGAGCAGCTTCTAAATCCCTCGGTTCTACGTTGGGGTCGCACTTCGACCTCAACGTAGACTCCGATCAACGCGAGGCAATTCAATGCGCAGTTATTTCGTAATAACATCAATCGCGGTCGTGATGAGCGTCGCTGCGTGCAGCAACGTGCTCGACGTCCCGAACGACAACAACCCGAACGTGGCCCAGGTGCTGGCGCGTCCCGCCGACGTCGAAGCGGTAATCGGCAGCTCCTACAACGTTAACCACAAGGCGACTGTCGGCGTCAACACCGACGGCATTTACCAACAGATGTTGGTGATGTCCTTCGAGAACGGCTCGGCACTGGCCAACTTCGGCTTCAACCGACGCTATCCGATTCCCCGAAGCTTCATCGACAATTCGAAGAACAACTCTGTCGCCGCGGGCAATTACTATGACTTCGCGAACGACGCCAAAGCTGCCCGCTCAGCTTCGACCGGGTTGGAGCAGCTGAACAAGCCCGGTTTTTCGCTCGGCTCGGCCGACAGAGACTACCGCGCTCGGG
>CATPCN010000557.1 GCA_955652855.1 uncultured Chthoniobacterales bacterium
ATCGCATTCTGCCGCTGCATGAATATTCCCGCGCGTTACGTGACGGGCTACATGGGCGATATCGGCGTGCCGGTTGTGCTCCCGATGGATTTCAGCGGCTGGTTCGAAGTTTGTCTCGGCGGAAAATGGCGCACCTTCGACGCGCGCCACAACATTCCGCGCATCGGCCGCATTTGCATGGCGGTGGGTCGCGATGCTGCGGATGTAGCGATCACGACAAATTTCGGGAGCGCGAAACTGAAAAAATTTATCGTCGTGACGGATGAAGTCACGTGAGCTGGTGGGGAAAGTTCCCTGCGGCTAATAAGGACCACGCGCCTCGCATTTCGGACCCTGAAGACATTCGCAAATTACCGCGGGGCAGAACGATTTACGCAATTTTTCTCTTTACGGACTTCAGTTTCGTGGCATACCAACCGCTTTAAGAGACCAAGATGAGTCCCCTCCGGTTGAAAATTATAGCGTTGGGAGTAGTCCTCGCCCTTTCTGTGGCATGCAGTTTTGCCAGTTCGTTTCCGGTTTCCGGTCCCACGGTTCCAGGTACTCAGGGACGGATTCGTTACGGAGTCGCGTTCGCCCCCGCTGACGCTCCGTTGGCCGTGAAGCGCGCGATCTGGGCTGGAAATCAATTGCGTGGAAAACCCTATCGCTACAGCGGGGGTCATCATTCTTTTTACGACAAGGGCTACGATTGCTCAGGCACCGTTTCCTACGCCTTGGCCGGCGCGGGTTTGGTGCGTTCGCCCATGAGTTCATCGGATCTGCGCCGATTCGGCAGCAGCGGACGAGGAAAATGGATCACGATTTATGCTCGCAACGGACACGCCTTTGCGGTGATCGCGGGTCTGCGTCTCGACACAACGCCCTACGACAATTCATTCCGGCGACGTGATGCTCCCGGCTGGCAGGTCGCTTTCCGAGCGCCTTCTGGTTTTGAGGCGAGACATCCTGTAAATTTGTGAGCGACACCTCGCGTTTTTAAACGCGCGTTCCTCTGATGCGCCGATGCGGTGCTGTGATATTTTCGAAATGTGAATTGGGTCGTCGGTATTTCGATCTTTTCCGCGCTGGCCATTGCGGCCTTTGCTGAAAATGAATTGCCGCAAAAGCAAGAGCCTAACGAGTTCGATATCGAACCGCCGTTGCTGATTGGCAACGAATTACCTGAGCCGCCACCAGCAGATCAGCGGGCAAGTTCAGAACCGAGTCGCGATTCAAGTCTCGACCAGCTCGAAAAGGAACTCGCACGCGCGAAAAAATCGGCCGCGGCTGGCCCGCATCTTTATCGGATTGGGGTAATCGCGAAAGTTGAGATGGAAGAGCGTGAGCTCAAAGTCGTGCGCCTGGAGGCTAAGATCGACAATGCGCGTCTCGAAAGCGCTGAGGAAGATTTCGTTGCGCAACACGCTCGCTTCGAAAATGGGGACATCTCGCTCCTTGAATTTTCGATCGCTCAATCCGCGCTCATGCAAGCAATCGCCAATGCTGAAACCACAACCGCGACTTTGAAGCGCGCGGAAATGGATGCCGCCATTTTAAATCTGCAGCGTCAACAGAAACTTCTCGCAGTCGGAATCGGCAGAAAATCCGACGTGCATCGCGCGGAAGAAAAAGTCGCGACGCTTAAACAACAGGCTGAGTAACGCGCGGCAAGCGCTACTGCTTGCTCAATCGCCGAAACAACCACGCGCCGAGCAGGAGAAAGAGCACGTTCGGAAACCAGACGAGAAGTTCGGGATGCAATTTCGGGTTTCCACGGAGCGTGTCCGCGATGATGACGAAGAGGAAATAAGCGACCGCAACGATCAATCCCATCGCGAAACCGATCGAGGTTTCGCGCCGGTGCGCGGTCACGCCAAGCGGAACGGCGATCAATGCAAACGCGAGACAGGAGAATGGGAACGAAAAGCGTTTGTTAATTTCGGTGCGACTGGCGCTGCGCTCGCGTTTATCACCGCTGCGCAATTGATCGAGCAATTGCTCAAGTGAGAGCGCCGATCGGCTCGGCCGCTTTTTTTCCTTGTCGTACAATTCTTCCAGGCTGATCGGCAGTGTGCCTTCCGCCATACTAATTCCGTCGCGCATCTTGCGCAGATCGAACGGGTCCTTCTCATCGCGCTGCTGATAGCGCGCATTGTAAAGGTGCATGAGGATGCGTTTGTTGGCGAGATCAGCCTCGAGCATTCCGCTGCGCGCATACGTCACGCGCATCGGCACGGAATCTTTGTTCATCTCAAAAACGATGATGTTGTCGAGCTTGTTGCCTTCCTTTTTGCCGACGTAAATCTTGCGGCCGGGAAATTGATCGATCACCTGGTCGCTGCCAAAAAGCGCCATCGGATTTCGTGTCGCAAGATCGAAAATCGTGCTGCGCAATTTTTCCTGCGCGGCCGGCGCGACCTGCACATTGAGCCAGAGACAAATCGCGGTGCAGACGATCGCGATCGCCGCCAGCGGAATGCAAACGCGCGTAATGCTGACGCCGTTTGATCGGAGCGCGATCAATTCGTTATCGGCCGAAAGTCGTCCAAAGACGAGCAGCACCGCGGTCAGCAATCCCCACGGAATTGTGAAAATGAGGGAGAACGGCAGAACATAAGCGATAAAGCTGAGCAGATACTCCACCGGTACATCGTGATTGACGAGCAGCGGCAGGAGCTTTCGAAAGATGTTGCCCACGACGAGGACGAGGCTCAACACAACAATCGCGAAGAGCACATTCACGAGCAATTCGCGACTGACGAAACGATCAAGCAGCTTCATCGCTCTGTTTGTTAGTTCGATTCGCGCGCGGTGACAAGTGTCTGCGAAGCTTTGCTTTCACCGGAACTTTGCTAATCTCAAGGCCGCATGAATCGAGCGAAGTGGGACGAGCGAGATGCACGGCAGAGCCGCGAGGGAAGCGGTGATTCTCCGGGAGGAGAATCATGAACAAGATCGACATGTACGACGTCGCCATCATCGGGGGAGGACCGGCCGGAAGCACGGCGGCGACGTTGCTTGCACGCGCAGGATGGCGCGTCATCGTGATCGAACGCGAAAAATTTCCCCGCTTTCACATCGGCGAATCGCTTCTGCCTTTTAGCATGCAAGCCTTCGACCGCCTCGGCGTGCGCGAGAAACTCGACCGCGCTTTCCTGCCGAAGTACGGCGGAGAAATTATGGCGGCGTGCGGATCGAAGGGCGTGAAATTTTATTTCAAAGATGGCTTCCAGTCGCGCCGCGACCGCGCTTACCAAGTTACCCGCTCGGAGTTCGATCAGCTGCTCCTCGATCACTCACGTGAAAACGGCGCTGAGGTTCGTGAAGAAACCGCAGTCACCAACCTCTTTTTCTCCGACGATTGCGTTAAGATCGACATCGAAACTGCCAGCGGCGAAAGATCGACAATCGAGCCGGCGGGAGCCGTGCGAGATGGATGGGCGACCCGAAAGGGTGAGCGTTCGGGAGAACGCGAATCAATCGAGGCGCGCTACCTACTCGATTGTAGCGGCCGCCAAACGGTGCTCGGCAATTTTTTCGATCTCAAGAAAACGTACGACCACCTTCAGAAATTTTCCGTCTTCGCGCACTACGACAACGTCGATCGGCTGCCCGGGATCGACGCAACGCTCATCCGCATGGTCCGTGGACTCGACCGCTGGTTTTGGATGATTCCCCTCACCAAAACGCGGACCAGCATCGGCGTGGTCATGGACACGGCGACGTTTCGCGCCCTGAAACTTGCGCCTGAGGCGGCGCTCGAAAAATTCATCGCGGAGCAGCCGTTGATGCTGGAGCGAATGAAAACCGCGGAGCGCGTCTCGCCCGTGTATTCCGCCGGCGATTATTCTTACCGCAATTCGAAACTCTGCGGGGATCGCTGGCTGCTAGCCGGCGACGCTGCCGGATTCATCGATCCGGTTTTTAGCAGTGGCGTATTTTTGGCGATTATGTCGGCCGAAAAGGCGGCCGATACGCTTGACCAAGTTCTGCATGATCAATCGCTTAAGCCGCGCCTTTTCAAAAAATACTCGCGGCAGATCAACCGTATCATGGACATGTATCTCACGTTCGTTAACTCGTGGTACAGCGGAAAGGAATTCCTCGAAGTTTTTCTCAACCCGACCGACACAATGCAAATCGCCGCCGCCGTCAACGCAGTGCTTGCGGGCAATGAGGGGAAAAGTTTCAGCATCAAATGGCGAATGTGGCTTTTCTATTTTTTCGTTCGCGCGCAACGCTTTTTCGCGTTGTCGCCGCGGCTCTCACTCGTTCCAAAAAAAGAGGCGCGCGCGGCAACACGCGAACCACTCGCGACCACTGTGTCGTGAGCTTTCGCAATGTAAAACGCGCGAGCGCGCCCATTGCGATCGCGCTTCTTTTCTCGATTAGCCTAACGAGTTGCCAAAATCTTCTCCGATATCATCTCATCGAACCAGCGCGCGATTGGCAGGCGAGAAGCGGCCAACTTCTCTACCGCGGACCGAAAGTAAGAATGATCGGCGAAGTGCTTGTCCGCTATTCGAAAGCGGGCGACTTCGAACTAACGCTTACGAAAGGGCCGGGCGTGCCGCTCTTTATTTTGCATCAGAACGCGGACTTCGCGCGCGTGCAAGGCCCGCTCGCACGCGTCACGTGGTCGGGTCCCGTGGCGCATGCGCCGAAGCGATTGCGCGGCTGGCTCGCGTTGCGCGAAGTTCTCATGCAGACATCGAACACGACCGTCAAACATTCGGAAGGCACGGAAACTTTCGTCTTCCAATTTTGACCTGCGCGGGTTGAGACGCGAATCTCGGGTTCGTTTTCGTTATGGCTTTCCATCAGCTCATCGCCCGACTTGTCACTAGGCATCGCCGCTTTGTTTGGAGCTTTGTCATTCTGATATCGGCTGCGTGCGTTTTCGTTCTCGTGACGAAACTTCGGCTCGACACCGAGGTGCTCAATCTTTTGCCGAACGGATTTGAGTCGGTTGAAGGCTTGAAGATTTACAACCGCGATTTCGCACAAGTGCGCGAGCTGACTTTTGCGCTCGTTTGCCAACCGGAAGACGCCGACA
>CATPCN010000558.1 GCA_955652855.1 uncultured Chthoniobacterales bacterium
TAGTTAATGCCCATCCCCTACATTTATATCCAAATTGCTTCCTGAATTCGTAGAGCCTCCTGATCTTACAATAATATTATCATAACCGCTCCCTGCATACCATCCATTAAGATCAACTTTAAAGTAAGCGCCAGAAGCTAATGTGACCGATGGTACGCTTAGAAACCCATTCGCGTGGCCTCCATTTCCTGGGGCTAAACTTGCTCCGGAGTTAACGGTGACCGCCCCGCCAATAGTACCAATACCTCCAAGGGTACTGCCACTATTACTGACACTCACTGCTCCAGTAGCTAAAGATTGGCTGCCATTTATAAGAAGGGTACCGCCAAGTACTGCGGTTGCACCGGTATAAGTGTTTGCCCCTGTGAGGGTCAAAGTGCCGGTCCCAACCTCGTGCAAGCTTCCGCCTGTGCTACTTAACACTCCGTTAACCAGAGTATTGCCATTTCCGCGAACGGTGAGGATTTTAGCGTTTAAGTTTACCGCGCCATTAACGGTTAGAAGGTTAAGAGAGTTATTGTCCCAATTTTGGGTATTTCCTAAGTTTGTGCTGCACCCTACGGTAAGAGAATAAGAGCTAGTGTTGTCGACCAAAATACCTCGACCAGCAACGCCGTTGATACTGTTGCCATTTAAAGTGAGAACGTAGCTGGTTGATCCAGCCGAAATTGTGGCACTCTTGGTAACCCCAGTTTTAATCCAGAGTCCGCCAACGATAGCGGACGCGGTTAAGCTTGGTTGATTAGTAAAAGCAGCACTAAAAAGGGCGTTATCCGTTGAAGTCGGAACTCCGCTTGGGCTCCAGTTGCTGCTTGTCGCCCAAACCGTGCTGCTGGCTCCCGTCCACGATCTATCCGTGGCAAATGCTGACTGGCTGATAAGGAGCATGGCGACGGCCATGATCTGGATGGTGATGACGAATACGCCACTCGGCCACCTTCTTGATACATGCGAGCTAATCGTTGAGCAGAATTTCATAGGGGGTTGCTTTTTGGTGGATTGCTTTTGTGAACTGACTCGGCAGTTCACTGATATTCTCCGGAAACTGAGTGAAGTTCTCGAAAAAGCTACGCTTACGGGTCGGGGGATTAGTCAATATGCTGGCCTTTCTTTTCAGTTGCGACTGACAGAAACGCCGTATCCGCCCTGTTGCCGTCAGAGCCCTATCTAAAAAGCTCGAAGGCTACGGGATGCGAGACAAACAGTCAAGCCCTTTTTTATGTAAAACATTATTTAAGCTTGCGCAGGTCGAGTGCGATTCGCGCGATGCTATAGAACAACAATGCCGCCCCAATGGGCACCAGCCAAACGCCCAGGCCGGGGTCGCCGTCGTAGATGACATAGATAGAGACGGCCCTTCGCGTGCGGGCCTCTTACCACCCACGGGAGGGCATTGTTAGCAGGGACATAAGCGACCACCGCCGGTCTGCGTAGCGGCCTGTGCACCGGGTAGGGGTCGGGTCGAAATATGCTCGTTAGGCCTCGCGCGCGCAATTAACGAAGAGCGTTAGACCTTCGCTGTTTCTGCTGTGAATGCCCTGCGCCCCTGCGACCCGAAAACAAAACGTCAGTGCAATCGGGAAGCGCGTTGGGATGACGGGGTCAAGCCCTTTAGGTCTTGCGCCAATAACCACTGCCTTCTACGATTCGTTGCATTGGTAGAATCCGAAGTCGATGCGTGTGGTTGCCACGAATGTTTGCTTATGGATTGCTGTCGTTACGTTAGCGATTAGCGTTGGCGGCAATTTATTCCAAATGACAGTCGTCGATCCGGTTTGGAGTAGCTCTCCACCGGAATCAGTCCAAAAGTTCACTTCCGAAACCTCATTGGTCTCCGGAGTGAAGAAATTTCATCAAAATCCCATCTATTTGTTCGGATTAGTGTGTCTGGTCGCCAGTCCGTTATTGGCGTGGAATCGTAGGGCAATGCGCAATTGGCTGCTGATTGCCGCCGCAATTTACATCGGCATAGTCTTGGTCACCCTATTGTATTTTTACCCGATGAACCACGTGCTCGGGTCTTTGGACGCTCACTCAAGCAAAGATGCGGCAACGCTCATCGCGACAACGCATCGCTGGATATTCGCAGATCGATTCCGCTTCATCTTTAGGCTAGCATCCTTCCTGTGTGCGGTGAGGGCGATGAGCCTCTCGGGTCGCGACGACAAACTAAGCGCTGATGCTGCTGTGACCAGAACACATTAGGCAATCGCTGTTTTGATGTTGATGCCCTGCGACCCGAAAACAGAACGTCAAGGCAATCGGTGCGGGCAGGGGTCGGTTAATACGCTAGATAGCCATCGAAACGCTCGGCATAATCACAGGCGTTATGACCACTGAGTTATGGCTTTTAGTCGCCAGCATCATCCTTGGTCTTGTGCATCTCATAGCAGCTTCGCACCTGATTAGCTCTCAATATGGTTACCGCTTGACCGCCAGCAGCCGAGAGGAGCCGGTTCCGCCCCTGCGCGGTGTCGCGAATCGAGTGGACCAAGCAACGACGAACTTTTTAGAAACCTTTCCCTTCTTTGCGGCTCTGGTGTTGTTGGCGCACGTCGCTCATCATCACAGCTTACTCACCCTTTGGGGTGCACATCTGTATTTCTGGGCGCGGTTAGGATATTTGCTCGCTGCGGTGGCCGGATATGGTCTGCTGCGTTCGGTCATTTTCTGGAACACCGCGCTGACCGGTATGGTGCTCTTCGTCATCGCGCTTTTTCGTTGACGGTCATCGATTACGCGCAACAGCAGCGATCACCGCAGGGGCGGCTTCCTAATTTGTCGTGCTCCGCGCTGGGTGCATTTCCGGCATCGTCATCTTGCGACCCGGAAACCAAGCGTTAGGGCAAAAGGGAAACAGTGGAGCAGTGCGTCAGGATTCCGCCGCGATGGGGTCGTGGAATTGGTCTCTCTATAATATAAGAGCGTGCCGCTACGCAGCCATCGCCAACTTCACCCGCTGAACAGTTGACGCGCCTTTACCGGTGATCTTGGCGGCGTTACGGATTGAATGATCTGCCTTCAACAGTCGGACAACATCCTTGTGTTTTCGCAGAAAGTGATCGCGAGAAAGGGTTGTGCCATTCGGGCGACCAAGCGTGACACCTTTCCGACGTGCTTCTCTTAATCCTGAATTGATACGCTCCCGCAGCAGTTCGCCTTCGCTTCGCGCCATTTCCGCGAGCAGTGCGAGCATAATACTCGCGGCTGGATTGCGCTTGCCGTTTGCCAACAAGGTTTCAATGCCTTGTGCATGCCAATACAACGACACTCCCAATTCTTCGAGCGTTTCGACAAAGCGGTGCGCAA
>CATPCN010000559.1 GCA_955652855.1 uncultured Chthoniobacterales bacterium
CCAAGCGTTTTGTCATAAAGCTCAACGCCTTCGAGATTTTTTCGCTCCCAACTTCCGTGACGGATGAGCGCGTCGGCTTGCGGAATTTTTCGGGCGACGCTCAACAGAAGCGAAAATGCATGTTCGGCCGTGGAAATAGTATTGCCGCCGGGCGCGTTCATCACGATCACGCCGCGCCGCGTCGCCGTTTCAACATCGACATTGTCCACGCCGACGCCGGCGCGACCGACCACGCGCAGTTGCGCACCCGCATTCAGAACTGCGGCGGTCACTTTCGTCTGACTACGCACGACGATCGCGCTGAATTGCGGAATGATTTCGACGAGCTCGGATTCACTTAGGCCGGTGCGCGTGACAACTTCGAGCGCACCATCGCGCGACAACTCTTCCGCGCCGCGAGGAGAAATCGGATCGGCAATGAGAATCTTCGGCGCTTGCATCCAGAATGGGCGCTCAACCGAAGATCACGAGCCGGATCGAGTCGGGCAATTGTTGCGCGACATTGTTGGCGACATTGCCACGAAGAAGATTGGTGAGCGTTGTGCGATGCGACGCGCCGATGATCAAATAATCAACGCCCATCGTCGCGGAAAGATCGAGAATGGTAGCAGCGGCGTCTTCGCTCACGGCATAAACTGGAACAACGCAAATATCGCGTTCGGCGCCTAACTTCATCATAAGCGCCATGATGGCCTGCGCTTCGGGATCGTCCTGCCATTTTGCGCGGCCGAGTCGCGTGGCGCCATAATAAACGGCGATTTCTTTGACAAAAAGCACACATAGCACTGCTTTGCGCAATTGCGCTTCATCCAAAGCGAAACTGAGCACCGGAGTAATGCCGCGCGCCGCGACCATGATCTTTTGTCCTTCTTCCAATCGCGGCTGCATCGTCGCGACGAGATCGGGCGAAACCATTTCGGCAACCTGACGCGTCACGGTGAGAGTCGTTAGGCCAGAACGTTTTTGCGTGTAGAAACGTAGGGCCAGCCCGACTCCTAAAACAGCAACAACGAACTGAAGCGCGTCCAATTTTGTGTGCGCGAGCGTTAGTTCGACGAAAAATAAGATCGTGAACGTGACACCGAACAGGACACGGTCGTGCAATTTTACGGGCAAGCCGCGGTTGAACGCGCACGAGCCGAGATTGACCGTGATCGCGCCGACGACACCGATCGCATAAAGGCCGGCCAACGCGCTGAAGTTCGCCGTCGCGACAATTACGATCACGGGCAATCCGACCGCGATCAGCAACGGAATCTGCGGAACGCCATGTCGATTCAACCGCGTGAATTGTCGCGGCATCTCGCGATCGCGCGCCATCATGTAAAGCAATCCGATCATGGCGACGATCGCGGTGTTTGCGGCGCTGAGCAGCAACAGGAAAAAAACGATGCCGACGATCCAGCCGAACGTTTGCCCGAAGAGCGGCCCGAAATTGACGGCGCCAAAATATTCGCCGATGAAGCGCAAGGCATCTTCGCTGCGAAGAGCGAGCGCATCGCGCACGGTGTGCGGGCCGTCGGCCAATTGCACGGTCGCGTTTGGATTGATCGACAACATCGCCCAACCAAGCAGCGCTGTTCCGAGAACGACCTCGATCGCAACCGGCCAGATCGCTTTCGATGCTTCGCGCCCGACCTTCGGTTCGGCAATGCTCGAGCCCGGATCAAGTTTCATCACTCCGGTGAGATTCGCGATCGCTTCGACGCCGCTAAGCGCGAGAATCACGCTGACGAATTGCACCCAAAGCTTTTCGAAACTTTCGTGCGGCCGCTCCAGATGTTGCAGAGTGAGATGCGGCGCGCTCATCCCGATCAAAATCACGACCACGATCACGGTCGGTACGGCTAGAGCGACGGCGACGCTTCCGCTATGTCGCGGGCCGAAATAATTTATCCCGCCCATCACGAGCAGCACAGCCACCGTCGAAATGACGATGTGCTGTTTGAGAATTGGAATGCTGAAGTAACTGAGGGCCGCCCAGCCGCTAAGCGCGGCGGTCACGGTTAGATCCGCAACGAGCAAGAGCGCGCCAACCACCGCGAGCAAGCGGCTTTGCGATCTCGCCGCGGAATACACGCCGCCTCCTTCCGGAAAGTAGCGACAGATGACCGCGTAATTTATTCCAACGAGAAGGGTGAGAATGCAGACTGCGAGAATAATCGGGAACGACGCGAAGCCGGCGGCGAGAAACGCGAGGCCGATGACGTAGGCTTTGCTCGTTCCCCAATCGCCGTAGAGCAGAGCGGCAGCGCGTTTCCAATCGACATTGCGCGGGCGATGAACGTGCGTGCCCTCCGTGGAAATCAGATCAGCCATTGCGACGGACTTTCCCTTGTGCGCTTAACTGCTGGCAAGTTCTTTCTCGGACTTGCTTTGCAAATGAACGGCCACTTCGATTTCAGCCGTCTGTGGAAACATGTCCACCGGCGTCACGGATTCGATGGTGAATCGCTCGCGCAATTCCGCCAGATCGCGCGCTAGCGTGGACGGATTGCAGGAAATGTAAACGAGTGTTGCCGGGACAAGATCGACAATGGTTCGGCGCGTCTGCGCGGTCAGGCCAGTCGCCGGTGGATCGACAATCACAACCGTTTTTGTGGTGTCGCCCGATTTGAGAGCGCTCGTCAAATGCTCGTCGAGATCACCGGCGATATAATTTTCCTTTGGCGTCGCATTCGCGCGTGCCGCTTCGATCGCGAAACGGTCCCAATCAATTCCAATGACGCGTGCAAACCGATCGCGTAATCGTTTCGCGAAAAATCCGGAGCCGCAAAATGCGTCGATCAAAAGTTCGTGATCGGTCGAGATCAAACTCGCCACATGTTCGCGCAACGCTTTTGCGACCGCGTCGTTTGCTTGCGAGAAAACGCGCGGGCTCGATTGCGCGCGCAAAGTGTAATGGCCGTCGCGCACGCGCCCGCGGCGAAGATCGACAAGCGCGTTGTTCACTTCGGCCTCGGCGATCGGGCAACGCTCTATGTCGACCAAATGGTGCGAATCGCGGTGAAAAAATCCGATGACGCCATCGAGCGCGTGAACGGTTACCCGATTTCGATAAGCGTAGGGAAGCGGCGAGGGGATGATCGGCCGCATCGGCGCGTCGTTGATGCGCCCGATTCGGCGAAGAATTTCGCGCACCTGTCGCGCTTTTAGTTCCAGCTGATGCGCGTAATCGATGTGTTGATAACTGCAGCCGCCGCAGCGGCCGAAGTACGGACATTGTGGCGCAACGCGCAGCGGCGATTTCTCGATCACGTCGTCGAGCTCAGCTTCCGCGAATTGTTTTTTCTCGCGCACGATGCGCGCCGCCACGCGTTCGCCCTCGATCGTGTACGGAACAAAAACGGCTTTGCCGTTTTCGCGCGCGACGCCTTTGCCGCCAAAAGCGACGTCTTCGATTGTTAGATCGACAGTACGCACAACGTGGCGCTCGTGGACGACGCCAATCCTAAGTCGAAACAGCTTCGGAACGCGTGATGCGCTCGATGGCGGCTTCGAGTTTTTCCAGATTCACCGGCTTGACCAGATGTGCGAAAAAGCCGGCCTGCAAACTTCTCTCGATGTCGCCGTTCATGCCGAAGCCGCTGATCGCAATTCCAGGCATGCCCGAGAGCGCGCGAAGGTAACTCATGAGCTCGATGCCGGTGCCATCGGGCAGCGCGATGTCGCTGATGAGAAGATCGAACTGATTACGTCCCGCGGTTTCCATGGCCGAGCGCAGGGTGTGAGCCGTCGCGACGAGATGACCGCGGCGAGCGAGCAATCTTTCCAGCGCCGCGCAAGTGTCCTCATGATCGTCGACCAACAAAATGCGCAGAGCGTTCTGCGGAGTTTCCGGGGTGTTCGCTGCAAGCGGCGTCGATTGTTGACGCGGCGAAACGGTTTGCATCGTCAGCAACAATGTCGATCCGCGATCACGGCCTTCACTTTTTGCGATCAACGTTCCGCCGTGCGCTTGCGCGAGCGATTTGGAAATGGCCAGGCCCAAACCGAGACCGCCGAAGCGATGCTGAAAGGATTGATCGCCTTGTTCAAACGGACTGAAGATCCGTTCCATGATTGCGGGATCCATACCGATCCCCGTGTCGCGCACGCTGATCGCTACAATTTGCGGCGCGGTGTTCGAGGAAGAAATAACGATCTCGCCATTTTCGCCGGTGAACTTGATCGCGTTCTTGAGCAGATTCCAAATGATTTGCTGAAACTTCGCTGCGTCCGCCATGACGTGATGCGCACCGGCGCAAAGATCGAGATGCAAATGCAGTCGCCGCGTGTTCACTTCTCTGCGGAACATTTCGACGACGTCGAGCAGTGCCTGATGCACGTCGATTAGATCGAGCTTCAACTGCAATTTGTTTCGCGCTATCCGGGTAAGATCGAGGAGATCGTCAATCAGGCGGCTTTCCAATTCCACGTTGCGGCGGATCATCGCGAGCGAAGATTTTGTGTCGTCAGATTGATGAGAATCGCTTTCGAGCACATCCAACGCGGCCATGACCGGAGTGAGCGGCGTGCGCAATTCGTGTGAAAGCATCGCGAGAAAATTATCCTTCGTGCGATTAGCTGCTTCGACCGCGTCCTTTTGTTGCTCGATGGCGATTTCGGCGCGTCTGCGTTCCGCCATGCCCGCCGAGAGCGCGACCGCAGTCCCGATCAGCACGGCCGTGGCGCTTTGCAGAATGATTAGCGAATGATTTTCGCTCTCCAGGACGAACGGACCAAAGTTGTGCAGCGTTCCCCAAATCGCGAGCGCCGAGAGAATGAAAATACCGGTGGCCGTTTCGCGTTGGGTGAATCGAAAGGCAGTCCAGACCACAATCGGCCCGCAGAGAAACGAGATCGGATAATTCCTGGCGGAAATCGGAAACCATCCGCCAAAAACGATTTCGCCCAGGGCTAGGAGCAAAAGCAGCAGAAGACCGACTTCAATTATTTCGCCGCGGCTCCAACGGCGTGTCGGCGCGACGCACCAAAGAATGATTAGCGGAGCGACGAGCAGATCTCCAGTCGTGTCGCCAAGCCACCAAGTGATCCAAATCGCGCCGTAATCCGCCCAGTTCGCGAATCCGCCGAGCGCAAGACCCGTTAGGCCCAATGTCGGACTGATAATCGCGCTCAGTATTGCGGCGATCGCGAATTTGAAAACATCCCGCGCGCGATCGAAGAC
>CATPCN010000560.1 GCA_955652855.1 uncultured Chthoniobacterales bacterium
ATTTTCGGCCGTTTCGTGATGCTGAGAAACTTCCTTGGCGTTTGGATTTCGCGCCTTCCACTCCTCATATTCCTGATCAAATTCCTTTATCTCGTTGTAATAGATGACGTGCGTTTCGGCCATAATCGCTGGCGCATTGTGCGCCTTCGCGCTATAACATAATTCGTGAAAGATAAAGGACGCCAGTCAAAAGGCTCTAGAGCAAGTCGAGAAAGCAACGGACTCAGACCGCGCGAAGGGCGAAGATTTGCTTGGGTCTGAAGAGTTGAAGCGGCAACTCCGAGAGGCCAAAGAGCGTGAGCGGCAGCGATCACAAACACCTCCAGAATAGCGGCTATATTTAGAATTGAAGTTTTAGAGTTTCCGCCCACTTCGGAGCGGCGTCATCGAGTCGCCTCTTAAACTCATCCCAATCCTCACAGGTTCGCATGAGGAAGATGATGTTGGAGAGATGTTCCATCAGTGCGGGATGGCCGATGTCACGGGTAAGATGCTGGTGGTGTGTACGCGCCCTAGTTCCCGTTTCTGTCCGCGGATTCTTTCGTTTCAATTCCTCTTTGATTCCTGGTGCAAGGCGGTCATAAACGATGTCATTCGTCCAGTGGCCTACATAGCCGGGTCGCTTGGTGCCGCCAGTGCCGTTTGGGTAAGCAATCCCATGTAGCCGGAACAACTGCTCATAATACTCGTCGGGGAAAGTTTTGGTCCATTTCGCCCATTCATCGGTTAGGTACTTATCAAGCAGGCGTTGCAGAGCATCCCTGTTTCGCGCCGCTTGGTATCCGGTCGCCTCATCAACCAAGGCGACGATGCCGATCTTGGCGAACGCCCTGATCAGCGTTTCGCATTGTTTCGCGATATGCCCTTGCTGATAATTTAGGGTCTTGTTGTCCCTCGCTTCGAGAACGGAATCACAAATTTCCGGCAGTATCTTGGCATCGTAGCCATACGCGATTCCGCCGGTTGGAGGCCGGAATTTTATGGGCGTGATCATCTTCTGCAACTCCTTGGAAATGAACGGGCTAATTGCCTTCGTGCTCAAAAAATTAGTGATTCGATCACCGCCCCCTTTAGTAGCTGTGCCTTGGCTCATAGAAAGGGCTGACATCGCGCCAGCTTGGGTGATCACCCTGCGTCCGTCGTCCAGCACATAGCAGGGAATTTCAATCGCCCCTATTCGTAGAGGGCGATCAGGAGCGCCGTACTCAGCCTTGGGAACATCCCACCTGGCGGTAGCTGCCTTTGAGGCGATTTCTGATCTCTCACTCGCGGACAGAGCCTTGGCTCGCGCCCTTCCGCCCATTTCCTGAATAGAATCGGGTTGCATGCAATTAGGATATGTCATCGGGTATGCGCCTGCAAGTATTATTTTTTCGTGTTGACATGCATGCTTGAATCTGGCCTAATCAGGGCATGGCAAATCAAAAACTGAGCAAACAGAAGCAGGCTTTAGTTTTGGCGGCGTTGTGCGAAGGCACTCCAATTGAAGCGGTGGCGCGAATGTTCGAGATCGGGACAAACACGATCACCCGAGTTATCCGCGATACGGGCGAGGCGTTCGCCGATTACATGGACGCGAATTTTCGCGATCTGCCATGCAGCCGAATTGAAATGGACGAACAATGGCAATTTGTGGGTTGCCACGCGGGCCGGATGCCGAAGCCGACAACCGTTTATGCAAAGCGCGATAAGACGCGCGGCGACTTTTGGCTTTGGGCGTGCATTGACGCAGACACAAAGCTCGTGTTTTCGCACCGCATCGGAAAACGCGATATGCACACAGGCCGCAGGTTCGTTGAAGATGTGCGAGCCAGAGTCAGGGGGCCGGTCCAGATCGCGACAGACAATTTCAGACAATACCCGTTCCACGTTCGCGCAGCTTTCGGATACGAAGGCTACAGCTACGGGACGGAAACAAAGGTATTTGGCGAGCCGGAACTGCTAGACGGCACGCTGGCACGTCTTGGACGCAATGAAGGCGTTGCTTGAGACGCTCAACTAGGAACAAAAGTGGGAACACGTCCGCCGAAGTTCACGCGTTGCCCAAGATTCGCAGAAGTGCACTTTTTCGGTTAACCTAGTCTTTTCAACAGCGAGCAGATGTTTTGAGTCGTGTCTGTTCGCGGTTCCTGCCATTACTAATGCGCCAAAGGCCCCCGCTGGATGGATCTCACTGATTACCACGCGAAGTACTTTGCGTACGAGCTGACGAAGCGCAGCCCGTCAGACAGCATGGAAAAACTGGCGGGGGCCGTTGCAAGCGCGCAAGTCGACCTCAATCCACATCAAGTTGACGCGGCCCTCTTCGCATTCCGCTCGCCACTGTCGAAAGGAGCCCTCCTTGCAGACGAAGTCGGACTAGGCAAGACGATCGAAGCTGGGCTCGTGCTATCGCAGAAATGGGCCGAGCGGAAGCGCCGCATCCTAATCATTGTTCCATCGAATTTGCGGAAGCAGTGGCATCAAGAATTGTCCGAGAAGTTTTTCCTGCCCTGCAGCATCCTGGAAACGAAGTCTTACAATGCGGCCGTCAAAGTTGGAAATTTCCAACCATTCGTCGCTGACAGAATCGTGATCTGCTCATATCAGTTCGCACGGAATAAGGCTGCCGACGTTGCGAACACAGCGTGGGATATTGTGGTGATCGATGAGGCGCACCGCCTTCGCAACGTTTATAAGCCGTCGAACGTCATCGCAAATACGCTGAAGCTCGCTCTCTCGGGGAAAGACAAGCTTCTGCTGACCGCGACGCCATTACAAAATTCGCTGCTCGAACTCTTCGGGCTCGTCAGCTTCGTCGATGAACACATCTTCGGTGATTTGAAGAGCTTTCGGGAACAGTTCGCAAACCTAAGCCAATCGCAAGTGTTCGAAACTCTGAAGGCCAGGTTGAGCGCCGTTTGCCATCGCACGCTACGCCGACAAGTGATCGCATATATTCCCTACACGCGGCGGCTGCCACTGGTCGAGGAGTTCACGCCTGAAGAAAGCGAAGATCGACTCTACGAATTGGTTTCGGAATATCTCCGCCGCGACAACCTTCAGGCGCTGCCGGCAAGTCAACGATCACTGATGACGTTGGTGCTTCGCAAGTTGCTAGCGTCTTCGACCTTTGCAATCGCCGGGGCACTTACCTCGATTTCCAAACGCCTTAAGAAGAAGCTGGAACACAAGACCCCAGACGAGTCGCTGGAGGATGAGTTGGATCAGGATTACGAGGCGCTCGACGAAACTGCCGAAGAGTGGGCAGAAGATGACACACCGGACGACGTGCTTTCGGATGCCGATCGGGACGCGATTCAAAAAGAGGTGACCGACTTGGATCAATTCGCAGCACTCGCAACTTCGATCGAATCGAACGCCAAAGGGAAAGCCCTGCTGAAAGCTCTCGGCGTTGCGTTCGCGAAAGCCGTCGAACTAGGCGCGGCGGAGAAAGCGATCGTTTTCACTGAATCGCGCCGCACGCAGAGTTATCTGCTTCGCGTGCTAAGCGATAGCCAATGGGCAGATGGCATCGTCCTTTTCAATGGCTCAAATACCGATGATCGTTCGAGACAAATTTACTCCTCCTGGCTTGAGCGGCATCAAGGCACCGACCGCATTTCTGGTTCGAAGACAGCGGACATGCGCTCAGCGCTAGTTGATTATTTCCGCGAAGAAGGGCGCATCATGATCGCCACTGAAGCAGGGGCCGAAGGCATCAATCTTCAGTTTTGCTCACTCGTAGTGAACTACGATCTGCCGTGGAATCCACAGCGGATCGAGCAGCGCATCGGTCGCTGTCATCGATATGGACAGAAACACGATGTGGTTGTCGTGAACTTCCTTAACCGCAAGAACGCCGCAGATCAGCGCGTCTATCAACTGCTCGCGGAGAAGTTTCAACTTTTCGAAGGAGTGTTCGGTGCGAGTGATGAAGTACTCGGAGCGATTGAATCCGGCGTCGATTTCGAGAAGCGCATCAACGATATCTACCAGCGGTGCCGTAAGCACGAGGAAATCAAAGTCGCCTTCGATCAACTTCAACTGGAGCTGAGTTTCGAAATTAACCAAGCGATGACGAACACACGTCAAAAGCTGCTCGAAAACTTTGACGACGAGGTGCGCGAGAAACTTCGGGAGCAGGCTGATAGATCTGAACGGGCTCTCAACAAATTCGAACATTTGCTCATGCGACTGACTCAACACGAGCTCAATGACCACGCTGAATTCCTCGACGGCTCATCTTTCCGTCTGGTGTCGGCGCCATTCCCAGACAAAGATGGCGAAATACCACTCGGACTTTACGAATTACCTCGGCGCTCGGGCGAGGCACACCTGTATCGTCTGAACCACCCACTCGCTGAGGCTCTTTTGGAGCAGGCGAAGATGCGTGAGCTACCGGTAGCGGAAGTGTGTTTCGATTATGCAGCTCATGAAGGCAAAGTAACCGCTGTAGAGCCGTTTGTCGGGAAAGCGGGCTGGCTAGCGTTATCGCTCTTCACAGTGGTGTCGATGGATCAGACCGAAGACTACCTTATCATTTCTGCGGCATGCGATAGCGGGGAAGTCCTCGATGAAGAAGCTGCTCGACGTATGCTAACAATTGCAGGTGCAGTGACAGAGACCTCGTTGACGATTGCGCC
>CATPCN010000561.1 GCA_955652855.1 uncultured Chthoniobacterales bacterium
TCATCAACATGTCGATGTGCCATTCGCGTCCGCGGATTTTCGTCTCGAAATCGTCGCGCAAATTTCCAATCGCCTCCGATGTTCCCTGCATGATGAACTTGATCATTTCCTCGAGGAAAACGCGCTGGAATTTCTCAAGGCCGCGCGATTTGAGCGCGCCGCCTTTGATGATGACGTCGCCGTCGCGTGTGAGCAGCGCGTAATTTTTCGCCTTGTAGCTGAACATGGCGTCGAATTGCTCGTCGAACTCGACCTCGATTCCGGGCGGCAACTCTTGCGCGAGACCGGTCTGCAATTCGTTTATGTCGATCTTGTCCGGCGAAACGAAATAAATTCCGTCGGTGTCGACCTCAATGACTTGGGCGCCCTGCGCATTGAGCCAATCGATCATCTTCTTCAACAAGTCGCGCCCGATGTGCGTAACGCGCGCCGCCGCGTCGAAATCTGCAAAATTTCCCTGCGCGAAGCCGAGATAGCCGTAAAAGCTATTGACCAGAATCTTGAACGTGTTCTGCATCGCATGGAAATACCGCTTCTTCGCGGCGCCCGTTGCGCTGCGCATGTTTGCTTTCGCTTCAAGCCGGAACGTACGCAGGTCAGTGAGTAAATGCCGAAAGATTTGCAGCCGATCGGTCGCGGGAAAGCAATCGAACTGCAACATGATGGAGGGATAAAGCGAAGCGACGTCGCAATGCCAGACGTTGCGCGCGACACCGGTGAAAAAAACGTCGGTGTAACCGCCTTCGAAACCGCGCACCATCGGCATCTCGGGAACGGAATGGCGTTGTCGAAAATATTCGCGTAGGAAGAGCGCATTGATGCGCGTGGCGTTGCCGCGCACGATCACGTCTTGATAGTTGTAAGGAAAAATCTGCGCCTGGATGAAGTAGCTCGGACTGAGCAAATCAGCGACCGCCCGCGTTTCGCGTACCGCGCAGAGCGCGCGTTTGCGAAATTTTTCGTCACTGTCGATGTAGGCGCGCTGCAATTCCTTGCCGGTGAGCGCCGACAGTTCTTCCGTATCGCAAAATCCGAAGTGCCGCGCCACATCGACGCGTTCAAAGCCGGAGAGCGTGCGCATTCCGACGTCGTAAAATTGCGCGAGCAGAAACGTGTCGACGAAATGGCGGCCATCGATCGCGAACTTCGGGTAATCGATTGTCTTCTCCGCGATTTGCAGTCGCGAAGGACGCGATCGTAAAAACCCGCCGCTCCGTCCCCAATCGAGTTTCGTTTTCGTCTTGCCCGCGCGCGCGACCAGATAGGGAAGATCGAAGCGGAACAAGTTATGACCTTCGATCACATCCGGGTCGCGCTCTTTGATCAGACTCGTTAGGCGTTTGAGCGCGGCTCGTTCCGATTCCTCGACCTTTTTTGGATCGACAATAATGAGTTCTTCCCAGCCCGAATTGTCCGAGAGCGCGATGCTCATGATGTGATTGCCGGGCTGCGCCGCGTCGGCCAAATCGCTGTCGCCCGCCGCGAACGAGAGCACTTCGAGTTGCATCCGACGCAATTCTTCAAAGGGCAAATCTTTGAAAAGTGTGCGGCCGGTGTGCGTGAGATAATGCTGCACCGGATCGCTCAGCGCGAAAAAAGCGCGCCCCGCTTTCTTGAGGCCGTTGCGCAGCGCGATCAATTCCTTCCAACTGTTCGTCGTAATCAGCCAGCCGTATTTCAAATCGCCGGCGAGCTTTTCCGCTTCAAGGCCAAGATCGACGATGTCGGCGTCGCACCACGCGAACGGATGAAACGGCTCGATGTCGGCGCTGGTCGATCCATCCTTTTCGCGACGATAAACTTTGACCGTTCCGGTCTCGCCAAATTCGATCGCGACGGCCCGCGCAGTGGGATCGCTCCCAAAGAGCATCGTGTTCTTCTCTAATTCCATCGCGAAGCAACTACGCGGCAGTGAGCGCAGGAATCAAGCGGCTGTCATTCCTCGACTGCGTTCGCGATGACAGTTATAGATGCGGCATGAAGATTCGCCTGCTCGTTTCACTTTTCGCGTCAATCGCGCTCCCGGTTTACGCACAGAATTCATCCGTCGAAAAAGCGGTAGAGAGCGAGTTGCCGTCGTTGCTCTCGACCTATAAAGATATCCATAGCCATCCGGAATTGTCATGGCACGAAGAGAAGACGTCCGCATTTTTGGCAAAAGAATTGCGCGCTGCGGGTTGCGAGGTCACGGAGCATCTCGGCAAATACGACAAGCCCGGCCTCACCGGTTACGGCGTGGTCGGCGTGATGAAAAACGGACCGGGGCAAACCGTGCTCGTGCGCACCGACATGGACGCGCTGCCGGTTGAAGAAGAAACCGGGCTGCCTTACGCGAGTAAGGTCACGACGAAAAACGAGGAGGGCAAAGATGTGCACGTCATGCACGCTTGCGGACACGACGCGCATATCGCCGCGTTCATTGGCACGGCGCGCGCGTTGCAGAGCCTGAAAGATCAGTGGCAGGGAACGATCGTGTTTGTCGGCCAACCGGCGGAAGAAACCGGCAACGGCGCGAGGGCGCTTCTCAACGACGGACTTTACAAACGATTTCCCAAACCAGATTTCGCGCTCGGCTTTCACGACGACGCGCAAATGGAAACGGGACACATCGGCGTGACCGAAGGTCCGACCTACGCGAATGCCGATTCAGTAAACATCACCGTGCGCGGCATCGGCGGTCACGGCGCGTATCCCCATAAGACGAAAGACCCGATCGTGCTTTCGGCGGAAATCATCATGGCGCTGCAAACAATCGCGAGTCGCGAAAATAATCCGATCGATCCCGTGGTGGTAACGGTCGGATCGATTCACGGCGGAACGAAGCACAACATCATTTCCGATGAAGTAAAGATGCAGCTGACCGTCCGCACTTATAAAGCCGATGTGCGCGATCGCGTGCTGGCAGCGATCGATCGGATCGCGAAAGGTTGCGCGACCGCTGCCGGGATTCCGCCGGAACGCGCGCCGATTGTCGATGTACTGAAGGATCAGTTCACGCCTGCGACTTACAACAATCCGGAGCTGACGCGGCGACTTGTCGATGTTTGGAAAAAACAACTCGGCGCGGACAAGATCGAGAAGAGTGATCCGACGATGGGCGGCGAAGATTTTTCCGAATACAGCCTGCCCGATCACTCGATCCCGGCATGCGATTTCTGGATCGGTGCGGTCGATCCGGCGA
>CATPCN010000562.1 GCA_955652855.1 uncultured Chthoniobacterales bacterium
CGTTCCAACAACCGTTCCGCTATTCGTGACCCCTCCGGCTGATGCCGCCGGAGGACTCAAAACAAGGCTGGAAACGGCGATATAGACAAAGGCAACAAGAGTAAATTTTTTCATCGATGGTAGCTTCATTAAGGGTAAGGAGAGGTTAAGGAGTCGTTAGGCTGTGAGTAATTTTCAGTGTGGTGCTAACGGTTTTCAGAAAAATCGTCAAACACAAAATTGCGCTGAATTCGGACTTTCGGAGCAGTCCCTGTGCCTTTTGCGATTGGAACGCAATTGCGCTTGAACGTCCGTCGGTCGCTTAGGGGATTCCCGCCACAACGCGGCTAGGTTTTCGTGCAAGCTCTGCACTAGGTTCCATTCTAGCGATCCCAGCCTCGATTTATACAACGCTCGTCATGGTTGTCTGGTGCTACGGCGCCGGCGACGTTGAAGGATGGACCGGTAGGTGACTACGTCGGCGGGTTTGAAAAACTCGTCAATGGCAAATCGGTTGCCGTGACGGTTGCATTCGGTTCAGCGTCCAACTTGCCATTTGGCATCCCAGTTCGTGGCAAACCTGGATGGGTCCAAAGCCCGTACGCTCCGAATAGAGGTTATATTAATGTCAGGGGATTTCCCAGAGGGAGGCTAGTGGCTGATCCTTATACTCGTAAGATTTTTGTAGTACCGTGAGGGGACAATCAACGGAATCTGCGCCACGCCTTCAAGAGCAAAAGGTAAAAAAACGTAAAAAAACGCGATGATTCCTTTTAACTCGAACCGACAGAGGGCGGCTGCATGTCTGGCTTTTTGCTCACTACTTTCCCTTAGCGCGTGCACGCACAGCTGGTTCGGCCGCAAAGAGCCTTCAACTGGATCCGAGTTTTTTGCGAGCGGGGGGCAACACGCGAATGGTGACAATACGCGTTACGGTCAACACGTCTTTCGGGTTGCGCTCGATATTGGACATACACCTAAGGCACCGGGAGCGGTCGGTGCTGACGGAACTGTCGAATACGCTTTCAACAAAAACATGGTCACCTTGCTCGCTGCTGATCTAAAGCTGCACCCCGGAATTTCCGTTGTTGTGATCAACAGCCATGGCGATGAAATGAGCTTGGCCGAAAGAAGCGCTGTTGCGAACAGGGCTGGTGTTGATCTTTTCTTATCGGTCCACCACGATTCGGTGAACGATAAATACCTCGTTCCTCGAGAAGTGGGCGGTCGAACATTTTTTCAAACCGATAAGTTCCACGGGTATTCAGTTTTTTTCTCCGGGAAAAACCCGCAGGAGTCGGCCAGTTTGACATTCGCAAGATCCATTGGGGCGGCCATGCGCGATCAAGGATTTACTCCTACGCGACACCACGCGGAAAAAATACAAGGCGAAAACCGTGACCTCGTGATTCCCAAACTCGCAGTTTACCGCTTCGATGACCTAGTCGTATTAAAGGAATCTCATATGCCGGCAGCGCTCCTAGAGTGTGGCGTGATTGTTAACCCGAAAGAAGAGGCGCTTTTAAAACAACCTGATCACCAAGCGAGAATTGTCACAGCAGTAACAACCGCGGTGCTGTCGATGGCCAAATCAACGACAGACCAAGCCGAAACTCTTGAAGGCAATGATGCGCCGGTCAACCGGCGGTAAGACACGCAAGTCAGATGAAAGCGTGATCCGCATGGAGTCGGAGAAAATCGAGATTACGTTCGGCAGAGAATTTCCCGACGTGCACGCGACGTTCATTTTTCGCAACGGCAACCCGGATGCGCCTGCGCGGCAGCTCGTCGGTTTCCCCGATTTTGGCGCGGCGGTGCAGGAAGCCAAACGCCGGAATCCGAAGGCTGACGCGCCGTGGTTTCCCCTCGAGGATTCCGTCGCGCCGCTCGAGAGCATGCGCACGTTGGTCGATGGCAAGGAAGTGAAGTCCGAGCTACAATATGGCTTCATCGCACGGGCCGAGGAACGTCGTCGCGACAACCTCCTCATCCTCTGGGCGGACGAAGCAGGACCTAACCAGGCGATGCAGCGATGCAGTCAACCGCTGGCCGTTTTGGCGGCAGCTGATCTTATTCTCGTTAGGTAACTGAAGTAACATCGCATGAAATTCCGGAATCCAGCGAGCATCGTTGCCAAGATATTCGCTGCAGCGATTCTCGTTGGAGCTGCTTCGGCGGTGACAAAAGCCGCTACCGAGAAAATGACCATCGGGGATTATTTCCTTCCGCTGCCGCGAGATTCTTTCGAGGGGCCGCCGGCGGCTTGGTTGATGTTTATGAAACAGCCGAAGTGTGGCCTAATTGATGTGCGTAACGGGTACATGAGTTGCACAGGGGACGGTGCACAGGCTCAATTCGAAGTCGCACTGTTCCGTTTTCGGAATGGTAGCCCGCTCCTTGCAGTTTGTTGGGGCGACTATAGCGAGGTAGTAGATATGGAACATCCCAGAGATGGTTTAGTGTTTCTCGATTTTTTCCGATTAGGTGCAGACAAACAAATGCACAAGGTTAGCCGTTCAATCTTTCCAGTCGCGGATGCTGGCAATCGCAAGGGAAACTGGCGATTCGAACTGCCGCGATACGGCCGAACGGTGTTCGTGCGCAGTCAGCAAAGTGGAGCGACCCTGCACAAGCTGACGTGGAACGGCGAAAAGTTTGTAGAGGACAAGTAGCCCGGGCGATGTTAGCGCCGAACAGCGGTTTGGCTGCATCGTTTGGTTAGGCTGAAATCGAATCGCCGGTAGTGTCCTAATTTGAACGCGAGACAGCGCGGGCAGCGGTTAAACTTTGACGACCCTGGGCGGGCGCGGCTCGTTCGGCGTCGGTCTGATTTGCGTCGCCATAATCGATTCCCGCTACTTCCTTACTAAAACGTGCTTTAAAATCGTCATATACTTAGAGCTCTCCGTTCCTGACGGTGCCGATGAGGATATTATTTGGAGCAATGACTTCGTGGCCGCGTACCGTGTAAAGCAGAATGCCAGCCGGGTCTCTGCATTCACAACAACAGTAAGTGCGGACCAGGAAGCGAGA
>CATPCN010000563.1 GCA_955652855.1 uncultured Chthoniobacterales bacterium
ATCATGAACATTCGAGTTGGGAACGGCATGACGAGAAACGGTTTGCCACGGCGACAAGCAGCCACAATGCGCGCGGCGGCGCGTTCGGCGCTAATCGAAACGATCGGCAACGCCGAGGCGCTCGCGAACCACGCGTACTCGCTCTCCTGATCGCCTTTAAATTTTGCCTGCACATGCGAACCGGTGCGTATCATTCCGGGCGCGACCGTTGTCACAAAAATTTGGAGCGGCGCGAGCTCGGCCCGAATGGCTTCCGAAAACCCGGTCAGTGCAAATTTGCTGGTGCAATACGGCGCCATGTGCGGCACGGCAACTTTGCCACCGATCGACGAAATATTGACGATGCGTCCGCCGCTAGCTCGGAGAAAATGCGGCAAGGTTTCCATGATGAGATAAAAAGGCGCCCAAAAATGCAGCGCCATCGAGCGCTCGAAATCTTCGCGCGTCATGTGTCTGAGTGGACCGACCTCGATGATGCCAGCGTTGTTGATCAATATGTCGATCTTGCCGAAATGTTCGACGGTCGCCCGAACAGCGTTTTGGATTTGCGCGCGATCGTGCAAGTCGCATTGAATGGCGAGGGCATCGCCTCCACGCGCGATCAAATCATCGCGCGCGCGAGAGAGTTCGTTCTCGTCTCGGGCGATCAAGGCAACCCACGCGCCTTCGCTGCAAAATTTTCTGGCCAAAGCAAGGCCGAGCCCGCGGGAGCCACCGCTAATGAGAACGGCTTTGTTTTTGAGAGAAAAACGATGCACGTGATCTAACCGTGTTTGCGATTAAAGCGCGCAACTTCGCGCGCGGTCTCGCGATCCGTCGCGCGTTTCTTAAGATCGGCGCGTTTATCGTGCGCGACTTTGCCGGTCGCGACGCCGAGCTCGGTTTTCAGGCGACCGTTTTTCCAATAAAGCTTCAAGACGACGAGCGCGCGACCAGCCACATTCGTCAGGCCGTAGAGCTTGTCGATTTCCTGCCGATGTAAAAGCAAACGTCGCACGCGTTTCGGAGGCGGCACTTCATGGCTGTCCTGCGCGTAGGGCTGAATATCGGCGTTGTACATAAACGCCTGGCCGTTCTCGATGCGCGCGAAGGCATCGCTGATGTTCGCTTTGCCGGCGCGGATGGATTTGACTTCGCTGCCTTTCAGTTCAATCCCGGCTTCGTAGCGCTCGAGGATGTGAAAATCGCGGAGCGCTTTGCGATTCAGGATCGTCTCAGCGGCCATAGTCGCGCAACACGACGCGACGCAAGATCAAGCAGCGCCGTCAGGAGAATTTTTTAGTTCTTCGAAAGTCAGCTTGCCGGCGATGATTTCTTTGAGCGCAATATCAGTGAGGGAGGACCGTGGGGTGGCTTCAACGAGTGGACGATGGCCCAACCCAAGCTGACGCACACGCTTGGAGACAACGTTGATCAGCAATTGCTGATTCGGGATCACTTTAGCTGCTTCCTGCAAGAGTTGAGTCGTCATATTGCGCAAGGAACGGACGGCGTGGATCGCCTCCGTAGGGAACTGAAGAATGTCCGGGGAGTCGCCTGCGAGAGTGGATGGGATAAATCGAGAGGCGATCATCGGACGAAAAGGGAAATCGTGATTTTGCTGGTCGCGCGCCGGGTTGTCAACCGGTTTTGTTCGCATGATCCAATGCCAATCCTGTCGCGGGCGAAAATCGGCCGTTGAACCCGGCGGCGTCACGCGCGATGCGCCTAACGAATATCTTCGACGTAACTGGCGATGCGATAATCGACCGCGTCGCCTTCGGTTTTCAGCCCGCGATCGTAATGCCACATGGTGGTGCCGTTGCCGTAAAAGCTCTTACAAACAATCGCACCAGTAACGTCAGGGTTTCCCGTCAAGCTAAAATCCGCGCTGGGCGCGTAAATGGTCGCAGCAAAATTTCCGGGCGGAGCAATGGCGATCGTCTGGCTGGCGTTGGGGGCGGTTGGGCTGATGGCGTAATACTGGAGGTTGGCCGCGAGCCCACTCTCATTGATGATATCGGCGGCCTTTAAATTCATGTTGCCATCGAAGAAAACCTTCAGGTGCACCCCGGGCTTTATGTCTATTGTGGCGGTTATGTTGTTGGTCACGTGAATGGCCACGTAGGTTTGAGCTGTTCCAAACGGACTGATTGTCAGGCTGCCGCTAAGCGAGGAAAGAAGGTAATAGGTCGGAGCCTGCGGTGTACCGGCGGCGGGTGGCGTAATCGTTTGCGTGTTCGTCACGCTCGCGGGCGATGGTTGCGGCGGCGGAAGATTCGTCGGCATCTTAAAGGGAGGAATTGTAAACGGAACGTTGTTGTCGATCGTTCCAGTGATTTGGGACGAGCGGACTATCGTGCCGCCGTTAGTGGCCAGATTTCCATAGAGCATGCCCCTGACCGTCGCCACGGCACTGCCTATCTCAACCGAGCCGTTGCGGGAATCACTGTAATGCGGATCAGCCGGATTGGTAGCGCAGAAGTAGTAAGGCCCATTGTTTGAATTGTAGCTATCGATCTGAGCGGCGTCACCCAGACCGTAAAATGTGCCGCTGCATTTGATAGCAGCCTCGAATGGAGTAATCGGCGCTGCGATCAGCTCGATGCGTCGCGTGACCTGGGGGCGCGACACTGAAACCAGCGTCTGACCGACACCGTCGCCGTTTGGGCCGTAAGTCGCAATAAAGTGATCATAGTTCAAATCGATCTTACGCAGCAAACTGTCGCCGCGCGTACCTACGCCCATGCGGTCGTCCATGCCAACGCGCTTGAAGCCCAGCACAGGGGCAGTTCCTGTGGCGCGAATTCGATACCAGGGATTGCCGGACGAATCATAATAAAATTTGCCGGCAGTCCCACTCGTGGTCAAGTTGGCCTGCCCGAAAGTCACCGAGGAATTGCTGTAAACGTTTCCGGAATTCGTCCATCCGCTAAAAGCGTGAGTCGGATCCAGGACCGTCTTGCGTACTTCAGCATAGCCGATATCGCCACCCGCCTCAGCAGCAGAGAGCGATTGTTTCCACCCGCGTACCTGACTGGATGCAGTGTTTAAGCGGGTCACACAGTTAAGAAGGACGTTGCCGCCAATCACCGACACGACGAGAATCGTGCAAAGGACGCAGAGCAGCACGTTAGCCTCTTCAGATCTGTTTTTAGAGATTCGCATTTATATTCGTTCGTTGCGATTAACCGCGGCGTCTGTTTCGCAAATAAGCGGTCGCATAAACGCTTGTTCCGGTCTGCGCCGCAGGATTGCCCGCGATTGTGAAGATGGGACTGAATTTAACCGAAATATTAGCGTATTCAGTGTTCGCAAGCTGCACGTAGGTTGTCTGTGGCACCAATTGATCGGTGCTCGAAGCGATCGTCGTGACGATGCCGTTTTCGGTGCGCAAGATCGACATGTTGTTTATCGAATAAACCACGGTGCTTGTGGAGGGGCCATAATTCACCTGAGAGCCGCTCGATGTGTAGTTAATCGTAGGCGCCGCGGGGCGTCCCGATAAGTGAGGGATTCGCCAGTGCCTCCGGATCGCCCGATTGAATGATGTAATTTGGCACCGCCACGGTGACGGTTTGCAGATCGACCGACGTGGTCACGATGAGGCCGCGTTTCACATCGCGACTCAAATAATCAATGATGCGGATCTGCTGCATGTGTGTGGCGAAGTAATTATCGACGGCGCTAAAACTCCTTTGCAGGGTTACGCCAGATGTCACCGCCGCTGCGAGAACGATGGAACTGAGGGCGAGGCCGACCATCGTTTCGCTAAGGGTGAAGCCGGCGATTTTATGTGAGGATTTAAGTTTCATTTTTTTGATCCGTTTGAGATGACGGTGCTTGTTTGTTCAGAACGCGCGCGCGCGCCGAGCGTCATGTTCCAAGAAGTTGAGATATCGACCTGGACGAGTGTATTTCCAAGGTCGGTCGCACTGGAGTCGTTTGTAACCGTGCCGGCTGAAGTTCGCGTTAATTGTGTAACCCCACTAGGTATTGGGTAAGCGCTGATTTTGACTATCTCGGTCGCTTTATTGCAGAAATCCGAGCTGTTGGCCGCCGTAGCAAGAAGAGATTGCACGTAGCTCGCGCTGGTGAGATCAGTGAAAGCGAGATTGCGCAATACTTCGCAGCGATCATGAACGCTTTAGAGAGCGGCAAAGGATTCTTTGCTAGTGTCAATATATCGGAGGCAAACGGCGTTAAGCTCAAAAATAGAAGCGCAAAATGTTGCAAGCAGAAGAACAGCGATAAGAACCTCCGACAAGGTCATGGCGGCTTCGTGTTGGCGACTTCCGAGTTTCATTTGGTTTTTATAATAATTATGGAAACAAGCATTAATTATGCCTTTTTCTCGTCTCTGGGGAAGCAAGTCGA
>CATPCN010000564.1 GCA_955652855.1 uncultured Chthoniobacterales bacterium
AATGATCGGGCGCGTGGAGCTCGCTCGTTATCGCGCGCTCGAAGCGCTGCTGGCCGATCCGAAACTGGCCGATCCGGATCCTTCGCGCAGTGCAAACATTCCGCCGGACCAGGAGTCCTTCCTGAAGGCTTACGAAAGTCGGGAGCAAGAAATGATCAGCTTCTTGAAGGAGCACAACCTGGTCACGCTTCCCGATTATCTCGGGCCGTTTCAAATTCGACAGTTACCCGAAGCATTTAAGCCAACGAGTCCCGGCGGTTTCATGAATCCGCCCGGCGTTTACGATAAAGATCCCGTCGGATTTTATTTCATTCCGACTTACAACCCGCAGTCGAAGAATTTTTATATTCGCGCGGCGATCGAAGATCCGCGGCCGATCCTCGGTCATGAAGGAATTCCCGGACATTTCCTGCAGCTCTCGATCGCAAATCATCTCACTGACGAAATTCGCCGTCAGCATGAGGACGGCGTTTTCGTGGAAGGTTGGGCGCTTTACGGCGAGGAGATGTTGATGCGCACCGGACTTTATCCGAACAACTCGGCCGCGCAGGGACAGATTCTGCGCCTGTCGCGTTATCGTTCGGCGCGAATCGGTGTCGATGTAAACCTGCACACCGGCAAATGGACCTTCGAACAGGCGGTCAAATATTTCATGGAAGCAGGCGGGCTGGATCGAGAAGCGGCCGAAGGCGAAGCGGCCGGCGCGGCCTCCAGTCCGACGCAGAAGATCACTTACATCATCGGCAAATGGCAGATCATGAATCTGCTTGGCCGCTACAAAGATCGACATAGCGAAGATTTTCGGCTCGGACAATTCCACGACGACCTGATCAAGAACGGCAGCCTGCCGCTTTCGGTGGTCGAATGGATTTTGCTGGACGATCCGTCCTCGCTCGAGAAGGCGATGCACTAAACGCGCTAGCAGCTAGCTCTGGCTCGGCGCGCGCGCAGCACGAACAAAAATCAGAACGTGCGAGGCAATGATCAGCGGCACGAGGAACGTCGGCAACAGACTTAGCGGCAACTCGCGCAACGCGTGCATCGATTGCCAATCGGCCAATCCGATCCGCAATGCGAGCACGACAACGAAGACGATGTCGATCAATCCAATCGCATTCCAAATCAGCAGCAACACTTTCCAGTTTCGCATTCCCGGGAGCGCAAGAAGAGCCAATGCGAATGCAGCTACAGTGTTGTCTCCCCAACCAGCCGGTGCGGCAAATTCAAATGGCAACTCATTGCGCTGATAAAGCAGGAAAAAATAAAAACCGACGAAGCGAGTGACGTGCGACAGAACGAGCCAGCGAAGATCGACATGCATCGCCCAGGTCCTGATCGGTCCTATTCGCCAGCAACAAAGCAGAGCGATCGCGGTAAGAGCCCATACGGTCGCGGCAATCTGCGGCGCAGTCGCACTGCGAAACCATCCGCCTGCTCCGATGACCAGCGCAACGCACAGCCATGCGAGCAGCGCGGAAGCAACAACTCCGTTGCATGATCGTCGGGAGTCAGCAGGGGTCATCAAGCGGCGGTCTCCTCCACTTTCTACTTTCTAATTTTCACGCCCTCCAGCGTGCCCGCTCGCGAATGCTTTCGGAGTTAGCTGCAGCGCCTGGTTAGACTGTTCCATCTCAGGGATGCCTTGCAGTATCGGTCTGGTTAGATATTGGGGGAAGCACTGCAGACGAACCACTCCAATCTTTAGGCAAAAGTTCAAAATTGATGATCACCACAGGTTGGGATGTCTTATTGATTGCGCTGTGCGTGACGTCTCCCGACTCGTAGAAATAATCTCCTTTTTTGTACACTGTGGTCTTCCCGCCTTGAATGTACGTTAGTTCGCCCGATTGAACGTAACGGATACCGGGGCCGACGTGATGATGCTCACCGATATAACCCCCCGGCTGATACACTGTCTCTGAAGCGCGAAGCTTGAATTTGCCGTTGAGCTCCGTCAAGTGGCCTGAGACAGGCGCCTCAAACCTCACTTCGGAAGTCTGATCCTTCTTTTCTACGTCTGCAGCTCCAGCAAATGCGTTTGCGAGAAGCAAAAACAAAAAGAGAGTCGAACGCATAATATTTATTGATCTGTGCGCAACAGTCTAACGAGACGAAGCTCAGCTACCGCTGGCGGGAGCGAGCATAACATCAGAGGTCGGAAGTCAGAAATCAGTGTGGTCATCGCGCCGACCAGCGCGCCTGCTCGCGAATATTATCGGAGTTGGCTACAGCGTTAGACCTCGGTTAAGCATTCTGCGGGTAATCTCACGGCTTGGGTGGAGGTGTCATGGCGGTGTCGGATTGATTTCGGGTGACCCGCTTCGAGACCCATTCAAGGTAATTGGCAAAAGCGTTAGGCTTCCCTGGAGGCGCGACCTCCAACTTGGCGTTAAGCCGCCCATCTGGTAATTGAGTGTACGAGAGTCGATACCGGGCGACCTTAGCCCCGGGCTCGCTAACAAACACGACCTGGCCGGGACCACTGGACGTAACTGTGTATCGCGCAATGTAGCCTTCGCTGTCGAAATAGGTCGCACGTATCGAGACAGGGATGCCTTCCTGATATGTGACCAAAAGATCGTCGTGCACAACCGCTTGTTGCCCGGGGGTGGCTGGATACTCAACATGGTTGCGGCGCACGAGGACTTTGCCCTGAAGATCAAGTGAAAACTCGAAGTGAGCACTTGCATCGCCCGGCTTTGACTCCGCCTCCCAATTGCCGACGAGAAATTGGAGCGTCGGAAAGGGAACGCCGGCTGAGAAAGCAACGGGCGCGAAGACACTAGTAACGAAGATATAGATGAGGTATTTGATGTAGCGCATGAATTTGTTCCTTGATAAGGAGTTTGAGGGTCTAACGAGAATAAGATCAGCTACCGCTCCGGTTCGCACAAGGACAAATCCGTCCAACTGGCGGATAGGCGCAAGTGGCAGGCCCAATTCTGTAGGGGAAGCGGTTCGCTTCCCATGAGGCTAACAGCCTCCCCTACAAGATCGACATCGAATGCATGGCGCAGTGGAGCGCGCCTGCTCGCGAAAGGTTTCGGAGTTGGCTCCATCGTCTGGTTAGGCGATAACTCTCATTATTTACGGATATCGACACGGAGAATTTCGCTATTAAGATAATAAATGCGAGCATAAACCCCATCGTTTAATACACCGCCATGAGCAATGGTATTGCGATATGCGGGAGTTACGTAAAAGTAATTCACCTCCATTGACAACGATAATATCCCCTTTGGTGCGTCCAGTCGCGGGCTGGATGTGAAGCACTTTGACTGCACCTTCGACAACTTGATACCGTCCCTTTTCATATCCTTCAACCAAACTGTTAATGTGCCGAAAGGTGTGGGGAAAATCATGTAAGTACAGCCAAAGCAAACTCCATGCGGTGACGAACAGAGGTATTACCCAGCCTTTTGGCCAAGCTCCTTTCCCCCTCCACTTAAGGATTAAACCCGTCTTTCCGAGAACCAGGGCGCCTATGCCGATGGAGAGACGGAACAATGTCTCTGCCCAAACCCCGTTACTCTGCCTGGCGATCTCAAAAGTAGTGACAAAATCTGACATGTCCTAACTCCTATCGCCTAACGAGAATGAGCTCAGCTACCGCTGGCGGAGCGAGCATAACATCAGAGGTCGGAAGTCAGAAATCAATGTGGTCATCGCGTCGGCAAGCGCGCCTGCTCGCGAATATTTTCGGAGTTAGCTGTAGCGATTGGTTAGATGGTTGGGCCGTGGCTCCTGAAACTGCGGCTATGCAGATGGCATGATGCTGCGAACTATCCACGTTCACCTTCAATTATGCTCATCGGCGACTCCGTTGGAATAATTCTTGTTAGTCTAAAACCAGACGCCTTTAACAGTGCTCGATACTCATCTTCCGTGCGTTCGCGCCCGCCGGTCATGACCAGCATGTTTAGATCCATGTATTTGCTGAAGTGAGGCTCGCTGCCGTGTGGGACAACGGCTTCGACGAGCAAGAGCCTGCCGTTTTCTGCCATAGCACGATGACAATTTCTTAGAATGCTAACACTCCGCTCATCATCCCAATCGTGAATAATCCATTTGACGATATAGGCATCACCTCCACTCGGCACTGACTCGAAGAAATCTCCGGCTACCGCTTCGCATCGTTCGGCGATTCCTTCATCTCGGATGCGATGCCGTGCGCCTTCGATAACTGGCGGCGCATCGAAGAGAACGCCTGTCATCTTTGGATTGGCCTTGAGAATTGAAGCAATGAGGCTGCCATGCCCGCCTCCGACATCCACAATCTTGCCAATGGATGAAAAATCATAACTGGACAGAACTGTATCATTGACGGCGAGAGTAAACCCGGTCATCGCATCATTGAAAGTTTTCGCGTTTTCCGGATTCTGTTCAAAGAAATTCCAAACAGGCATTCCGAAGGCACGATCAAAGGCGATCTCGCCGGTCTTCACGCTATGCAGCAACTCGCCCCATGCCGGATAATGCTCTTCCCCTAATTCGACGGTGGCGAAAGCGCGCAGCGAGTCGGGTACGTCAGTTCGTAAGGTCTCGGCCAGGGGTGTCAATGCGAAGCGTCTCTTTTCATCCTCAGTGAAGACACCTACGCTAGCGAGCGCACGCAGCACTCGATAAAGGGATGGTGCGTGAGTTCCGGTAGCAGCGGCAAGCTCGTCAAAAGTTCTATGCCCATCACGAAGGTGGTCGGCGATGCCGAGCTTCGCCGCGACATAAATAGCGCGCGAAATCCAGAAGCCAGAGATCATCTGCAACATGGCTACGGGTGGCGGGACATCCGCATTGCTAGGTGGATTGTGCTCAGTCATATTTTGTGCCTCGTCTGGATACAGAACTCAAAAAGGCCGATGTTACATATCACCTCTTTTGGTTTACAAGCGAGCCATCTAACGAGAAGTAGGCGGGAAAATCCCGCCTTTGATTACGGGATTATCCCGTCTAATCAGGTTGCGCTCATTGGGAGCGGCCAGAAAAATACCGGATCGGTCACGGGTTTGCTTGTAATTACTTTCGACGGAACTCGAAGCGGGTGGTCTCTTCCTTCCCTTTCTCCGAGTAGGTCCACTCTTCGATGTGATGATTGGGCGCGTCGAAAGTAAAGGCGACCTGCTGCATGTGTCCGGCATCAGATTGGATGTTCGTGCCATCCTTGAACTTGAAGACCAGTTTGTTCGGATCGCCGCCGCTCGCCAGGACCATGCGCGGTTGATTGTGCGCGGCGCAGTAGTGCGTGGCCATCAACTTGTCGCCATCCATGTGAAACATTGTGACCATCTCGTGCGGCGTGCCCTCGGCCAGCCAAGCGGCGAGCGTGGAATTGTCGGCCACGAGCTGAAAGCGCGCGTTGGTCGGCATTGGTTTGCCGCCTTCAATCGCGCTGCCTTCCCACGAACCGACCAGTGTTTTCATTTTATCGAATGCCGGGCTCTTCGCGACGGTCGACAGCGTCTCGCCGATTAAGAGCGTGACCGAGCCGAGCAAGATGATTGTAACGAGCTTGTTTCGAATGTGCATAGAGATCTCCGCTTAGATCGACATAAAGTTAGGGTCGTTGCGTTAGACAAGTCGAGAGTTTCTTTGACCGCGGATTATTCGCCACGGGACGAATCCGTCCGACCGGCGGACGCGGATTTCGCGGATGAATCAGGAACATAACATCAGGCCGAAGAAAACATTCAACGTCCAAGGTTGAATGGGCACTCGCGAATTCTCGTGAGATGTTCTGAAGCCCGAGGGGCGTTCTTGATGAAAGCTCAGTCACCAATTTCACCGCGCAAAACGGGATTCTCTTTCGCGATTGCGGGAGCATGGCTCACGCTTTGTCTCGTCTGGGGTTCGACCTGGCTCGCGATCAAAATCGGACTTGCTGATTTGCCGCCGATTTCATTTGTCGCGGCGCGATTCATCATCGCGGCCGGCGTCCTGGTCGCAATTTGCATCGGCCGTTTTTCATTTTTTCCAAAACGCGCCACGGATTACGCGTTTCTCGCGTTCACCGGCATCCTGATTTTCGGAATCAATTACGGACTGGTTTTTTGGGGCGAACAACATGTCTCGTCCGGTCTCGCGGCAATTTTACAAGCAACCATTCCGACGTTCGGCCTTGTCTTTGCCCATTTTTATTTGCCGGCCGAACCGATGAAATGGCAACGAATGCTCGGCGCGATTCTCGCGCTCGCCGGCGTCGCCATCATCTGCGCGAAGCTGCTCGATTTTCAAGGCATCATGGCGTTTTGGGGCGGCGTCGCGATTGTGATCGGCGCGGCCAGCGCGGCTTACGCGAACGTGTTGATCAAAGCGCGCGAAACGAAGTTCGCAGCGCCCGTGATGGCGGCGTGGCAAATGATTTTCGCACTCGTGCCGTTAATCACGCTCGGACTTTGGAGCGAAGGCAATCCTCTTCATTTTCACTGGAGCAAGACGGCGCTCGGGTGCCTGCTTTATCTCGCGTTGGCCGGATCCGTCCTGACGTTTCTTTTATTCTATTGGCTGCTGGAAAAAATCGCGGTCACCAATTTGCTCACGATTTCACTGGTCACTCCGCCGCTGGCGGTCGCTTTCGGCTGGTTCGTCGCGGGCGAAACGCTTTCGCGATGGGCGCTCCTCGGCGCGGCTTTCGTTTTGCTCGGCGTCGCTTTGATCCTTTGGAAAGGGCGAAAGATCGACACTCAGCCGGACCTAAACATCGAACCTTTGTGACGGCGGAAGCGCATCTCGCGGGCGCGATTCCTGCTCGAACAGAAACGCATCATGAGCGGGGACGCGCAGAATTTCAGCCCTTTCGAAAAGGAGATGATCAAACTCGAAATGTTCGAGGGACTCCGCCACGCTTTGGATAAAAATTTCCGCCGATTGCTTGAGTCGGCGAAGAAGGATTGGGAACGCCTCTTTGCCGGTAAAGATCCGAGCGATGCCTGCGTCAATGTTCGGATCACAGCGGCTGATGCGGACGCCAAAGCTCTTCCCGGTTCGGGTTTCCTCAAGTCGAAAAAACCATCGGAAACCAAAACGCCGTCCAAGCTTCCGCAGCGGCGGCTCGCCCACTAGGGGCGGGCAACGGCAACCTTGTAAACATTGCGCCGCTTGAGCTCGGCGAAAAAATTGCGCGGGTTCATGGGTCAATGCGCATCCGGCTTCGGCACGAGTGAGGCGACGATCTTCTCGAAGCGCGGATCGCCGCGGAGCGGGTCCCAGTAAGGATGCAGCTTTAGCTGCCCATAGGTGAGATCGGCTGGGATTTTCAGCGTAGCTTCAATCTGTTGCAGAGCCAGATCCTTCGCGCCCGTCCATGCGTAAATCACGGCCAAATACTTCCGCATATTCGCGCCATTAATCGCATCCTTCTCTACCGGTAAAATCTCGACCGCACGCCGGCCCTCGCGAATCGCATCCTCCTTGCGTCCCAAGGCTGCATCGATAAGACCAAGCAGGCAGATAGCGGGGCCGTAATCGGGCTGTTCGCCCACCGTCTTTGCCACGTCGACTCGCGCCGTCTCGAATGCTCTGTGCGCAGCGCCTTGATCTCCGCGTAAACGCGCGACCATTCCCTCCCACCATGCCAGCGGAAAGTTCGGCAGATCAATCCCGATACCATTTGGCGGGATGTGAGCGAGGGCTTCCCCGGCAGCCTGCCGATCGCGCTCGCACAAAGAAGCGTAAAGCCAGCGATCAGCAATGTCCTTCGCTGCAGCCGGGTTTTCTTGAACAAGAGTCCTTATCGTCTCGTGCAAAGGTTTCGGATCGGCTTTCCACTCGAGAGAGAGCGCCGCTCGCTGCACGCGCAGGCCCGCGTCGGCGGGAGCCAGTTTTAATGCGCGCTCCACCGCGGCGGCCGCATCCGCATACCGCCGCAAGATTTGGTAACTCAACGCTACTTGCTGAAGAATGTCTCGGTTGCGTGGATCGATCTGCAACGCCTTTTCCAGGTTGCGCGTTGACTCATCCCAGCGGCTCTGCCGACGATCAATATAGCCCATCAGGGCAAACACGTCCGCACTGTTGGGCAGCGTTCGTTGAGCTAAAGCTAATTCAGGACGGGCGTGATCGTAGTCGAGATAGCAACGGTAAAGGAATCCCGCCCACGCGAGATGGCCTTCACCGGCTTCCGGTCGTAATCGAAGTGCGCTCTGAACTGCACGCTCCGCCAATGCCGCCCGCTCCGCTGTGTGATCAAAGCCAAAGAAATATAACCTGCCATGCGCGCCAGCCAGTAAACAGTACGCCAGGAAGAAGTCGGGATCGCGCGCAATGGCTTGATCGAGCAGACGTGACGCCTCCATTAAGTTATCTTTCGCCCGGGCGTTAAAACTGACTCTGGTGGTATCGAGCGCTTTTGCCCGGAGATAGAGGTCGTAAGCGGTAATATCCTTGGTGGGGCGCTCTTCAATGGAAGATTTCTCATTGGGCGAGAGCTTCGCCTGGAGCTGGCTTGCGATCTGCTGGGCAATGTCGCTTTGGATGGCAAAGACATCGGCGAGATTGCGATCATACGTATCGGCCCACAAATGACTATCGGTCCGCGTATCGACTAGTTGGGCGGTTACTCGCACTTTGTCACCGGCACGCCGCACACTTCCTTCCAGCACGTGAGCGACCCCGAGCGCCTGGCCGATCTCCCGTAAGTTGCGTTTTGCGCCCGCGGCGTAACTCATCACGCTGCTACGCGAGATTACTCTGAGATCCGCAACCTTTGCCAGAGCAGTGAGGATGTCGTCCTGCACGCCGTCGGCGAAAAACGCGTTTTCTTTGTCGGCGCTGAAATTTTCAAACGGAAGAACCGCGATGCTTTTCTCTGGGATTGCCACCGAAGTGCTTGCAATCGTCGCCGACCGCTTGGGCCGAAGTTGTTGATACACCAGCGCCGCGATCACAAGGAGGAGAACTGCGATGATCAGAAAGTCGAGCTTGCGCCCAGTGCGGCGCGTGATCGACTCGTTAGGCGCGACATCATCCGCGCGCTTGATTCCTTCCGGCGTAATCTCAAATGCCCACGCCAGCACGAGCGCCACCGGAAAACCAAATGCGATTGCCGTGACGAAAACTTTCATCACCCACGCCGGCGCTTCAAAAGTCGGAAAAAGAATCGACGCGCCCTGAATCAGCAGCCACGCCACGATCGCGTAGGCGATCGCAACCTTGTAAACGTTACGCCGCTTCAATTCGGCGAAGAAATTGCGCGGGTTCACGGCTTTGCTTCTTCGCAGAGTTTTTGAAACCGGGGGTCAGATCGCACCGGGTCCCAAACTGGATCGAGCCGGAGCAACGCGGGCGTGAGCGGGCCGTGCGCCAAGCGGAAGCCGCCAGTCGGCTTACCAATGATTCCGGAGAGGTTCGCCAAGGCATTGTCCGCGTCGCCGAACTGCGCTGCGATTTCTGCGCGGAGGCGGGCGGCGCGTGTGAACTGCGGCACATTATTCGTGGCCAGCTTAGCCAGTGTTTCTGCCTCGCGAAGCGAGGCAGCGCGATCGCCGAGTGCGGCGTAGATCACACCCAGGTTGCCCGCAAGCCAGCCGGCGTCCTGCTCGTTTCGACGCAGTCCTTCGAGTTTGTCTTTCGCCGCCAGGTATGTCGCGCGCGCGCCGTTCGCGTCGCCGCTGCGTTGCTGTGCCAATCCAAGCAGCACGTAGTAATCGCCAACTAGATGACCAATGGAGGGCGGGTTCGCCACCGTCTTTTTCAGTTCTTCGATCACGGATTCGTAACGGCGCTGGTAAAGCAGCTGCAGCATTTGGACACCGAACACGCGCGGATCACCGGGTAGGGGCGGTAGAGGATCGAGCAGCTTGGCGGCCGTGGGCAGATTGCCTTCAGCTTGGTATGTCGACGCTTTAATCGCGATCATTTCTGCGTCATCCGGCGCAATACTCAAGCCCCGGTCGAGCATTTCACGCGCACCAGCCAAGTCTCCAATCCAAAAATGCGTCAGCCCCGTCTCATAAAGGATTTGCGGGTTACGTGGGTCGAGTTCGATCGCAGCGGCCTGATGCGCAAGCGCATCCTGCCACTTGCCTTGTCGCCGATCGATGAAACTGATCGCCTGCAGAACGTCGCCGCTGTTGGGCAATAGGCGATGCGCCTCCTCAAACGATTTCCGCGCTGCCGGATAGTCGGACAGACAATAGTAGAGATAGTAGCCCTGCGCGAAGTGTCCCTCACCGGAGTCAGGACTTAACTTGAACGCTGTTTCAGCCGCTTCGCGCGCGGCAGCGAGCTGCTTCGGCGTTCGATTGAAGTTGCCGAAGTAAACGCTACACTCCGCGATTGTCAGGCGGGCCCACGCCCACGCGAAGTTCGGGTCCAACTTCACCGCCTGCCGGTAAAAACGGCCCGAATTTAACATCGCGTCTGGCGATTGCTCCGAACGGCGCTCGCTCGCTAAGCCGCGGAGATATGCATCGTAAGCGTCCGGATTACTTGTTGGCTTGATGTTGATCGCTTTTTGTTCGCGTCCGGTCAACTTCGCTTGTAACGACTCGGCGATCATTTTCGCAATCTCCGTTTCCAGTTTGAAAATATCGCTTAATTTACGGTCGTAAGTCTCAGCCCACAGGTGGGCGTCGGTCAGCGCATTGATCAATTGCACGTTTACGCGCACCTGGTCGGCTGATTTCTGCACACTACCCTCGAGGATATTCGTGACCCCGAGCTGTTTCGCGATCAGCGGCAAGTTATCGGGCGAACTCTTGTAACGCTGAGTGGACGTGCGCGAGATCACCTTCAGATCGGCGATCTTTGCCAGCCGCGTCAGTATTTCGTCCTGCACGCCTTCCGCGAAGTAAGCGTTGTCTGGATCGCGACTGAGATTGTCAAATGGAAGGACGGCGATCGATTTCTGCGGCACGCTTGCGGCCATTGATGAACTCTGAGTGCGCCAGAGTTGAAAGATGAGCAGCCCTGCGGCAACCAAGGCCACGCTCACAATCAGAGTCGCGAATTTGCGTCTGCTCCACTGCGGAATGAACTCGTTAGGCGAAACGTTCTCGGTGCGCTTCATCCCCTCGGGTGTCATCTCGAAAGCCCAGGCGATGACAAGCGCGACCGGGAACCCGGCAGCGATCACCGTAACGAACACTTTCATCACCCAAGCTGGTGCTTCGAATGTCGGAAACAAAATCGACGCTGCCTGAATCAGCAGCCACGCCACGATCGCGTAGGCGATCGCGACCTTGTAAACATTGCGCCGCTTCAGCTCGGCGAAGAAATTGTCGATCTTCATTACTTCGCGGCGACAATCTTGTGAACAAGCGCTTCGAACCGCGGGTCGCCATGCAACGTATCGAACAGCGGGTCGACCTTTATCCCGCTCATATCGATCGCGGGCTCGGCAAAGCTTTTTTCAAGGAGTCGGAGCGCTTCCTCTTTTTCGCCAAGGGCGACGTGAGCGATCGCAAGGTAATAAATCGCGGCAGGTCGAAGATGCGACAAGTCTTCCAATTCGTGCACCATCTTGAGCGTGTCGTCTTTCCGGCCGGCAGCAGCATAAGCGTGGGCCAGCCAAGCTCTGGTCTGAGGGTCCTCATCTAACTCGCGCGCTTTTTCCATTTCCGAAATCGCTCCAACTAGATCGCCTTTCTGCTGGAGCGCCCGGCCCAGAAGGCTGTGGCCCCAGTAGAAGCTTGGTTCCATCTCGATGGTCTTGCGTGCTTGCTTGATTGCTTCGTCGCCGCGGCGAGCAATGACGTAAACGTAGGCCAGTTGCGAATTGATAACGATTGAGAATGGATCAAGCTCGATCGATCGCCTGATCTCCGAGATGGCCTCGTCAAAACGGCCTGCCGCCAACAGAGCGCGCCCGTACCACGAATGAGCGGTCGCGTAGTTAGAATTCAATTCAATCGCCCGTCGAAATTCTTTGAGCGACCGCGCTAGGTCCAGATCACCCTGGCCAAAGACCTCAGCTAAGGAAGCATGGGGCTCCGCGAGAGTCTCATCGAGTGCGAGCGCTTTTTTCGCCTCGGCTTTTGCTTTGCCCAGAGATTCTTTCCATGGAGCTCCTGAGTAGCTGGGCAAAAGAAGGTAGGCGTCCGCGAGACCTGCATAAGCCAGCGCATAACGTTGGTCGATCGCAATCGCTTGTTCGAAATACTGGATCGCCTTGGGAAGGTTGTCCCCGGTTCGCTTACCCAAAAAGTAGCGACCGCGTAAGTAGAGCTGGTAAGCCTCGGCATTCTCCGTGGGATGCGCGGCCACCGCATGACTTTCGGAGCCGGTTAGCTTGGCCTTTAGGGTTTCCGCGATCGTCTTAGCAATGTCGCTCTCGACGTCAAAAATGTCGGTCAGCTTGCGATCGTAAATCTCCGCCCAGAGATGCGCGTCAGTCGTCGCATTAATCAATTGAACGTTGACGCGCACTTGCTCTGCAGCTTTTTGGACGGTGCCTTCGAGTATGTGCGTCACGCCAAGTTGGTGTGCAATCTCGCGCAGATTGTCCGGCGCGCTTTTGTACTTCTGAGTAGAAGTCCGGGAGATGACTTTGAGTTCTCCGATCTTCGACAACCGGGCCAGAATTTCGTCCTGGATGCCTTCCGCGAAGTAGGCGTTGTCCGGATCGCCGCTGAGGTTTTCGAATGGAAGAACGGCGATCGATTTTGATGGTAGGGACGGACCGCCGGGCCGTTCGTCTTCGACCACGGATGTTCGCGGCGCGGTGTAACGGCCGAGAAAAAACAGCGCGACCGAAATCGCGCCGCCGATCAACACCACATAAATCCACGCGCGATTCCCCGACCGTCGCGAGGGCGCAAGATCTACATCTTCAGTGCGCTTGATCCCTTCGGGCGTAATCTCAAATGCCCATGCGACCACGAGCGCGATTGGAAATCCGATCACGATTGCGAGCACGATCAATCGGACGGCCCAATTCGGAATGTCGAAGACCGGAAAAACCTGCGCGATGCCTTGAGCGAGGGCCCAGCCGGCGACTACGTAGGCGACCGCGACCTTGTAAACATTGCGCCGCTTCAGTTCAGCGAAGAAGGCCTTAGGATTCATAAGGAGTTATCGGCGGATTTGTCCTGTTTCCTGCTCACGGCTTGAGCTCCATGCGCCGCAGGAGGTCGACGTAGCGCGGGTCGCTGCGGAGGGACTCAAAGGGTGGTGCCCATCTGATCCAGGCCAACAAACCACTGTGAGCCTGAAAATCCTTTTCCAGCCAGGCAAAAGCTTGATCGTTCTCTCCCAGACCCGCGTACACTGCCGCGAGGTCTTGGCCGATCGCTCCGTGCTTTTCATATTTCCCTTCAAGCTCTTTGAGCACGGCGAGCGCTTCAGCACGCTTTCCCGAAAGCGCGTAGCCGTATCCGAGATCGCGGAGAGGCCGCCTCTCTCTTTCAGACAACTCAACTGCCTTCTGAAGCTCCGCAATGGCTTCTGAGTGACGTCCCTGTTTTAAATACGCCAAGCCTAAATATTCATGTGCCCTCGGATAATTCGGCTCTAAGTCGATGACTCTTTTGCATTGTGCGATCGAGGCATTCACGTTACCCTCCGCGAAATAAGCGTATGTGAGGGTAGTACCGATAACGGGCGAAAGAGGATCAAGCTCATTCGCACGTTCGATCTCGGCCATTGCCTCGTCAATTCGCCCCACACCAAGGAGATAAAGGCTGTACCAGTGAGGTGCTGTTGAGTAATTCGGATTTAGCTTAATCGAGCGCTTGAACTCTTCTTCAGCTTGTTCCCATTGCCACAGATTACTATCGACGTACGCTAACGATGTGTGCGCTTCTGCCAGTGAACTATCAAGCTTGAGAGCACGGTGCGCGAAGGCCTTCGCTTTCGGAAAAGTCTCACTCGCGGGAGTGCCAACGTAATCTTCCAGCAACAAATAACAGTCGGCGAGTCCAACGTAAGCGAGTGCGTAATTCGGGTCTTTGTCGGCTGCCTGTTGGAACTGATCGATCGCTTTCTTGAGGTTCTCCGCAGTCCGCTTATTCCAGTAATAGCGGCCTCTTAAGTAGAATTGATAGGCTTCCGGGTTGGTCGTGTCGCGCTGCGTAAGTTGTTGCTGCTGCTCACCTGTTAGCTTCAACCTCAGCTTTTCTGTTACTTCGCGCACCAGCGCTTGCTTCACGGCTAGCACGTCCACGAGTTTGCGCTCGTATTCTTCGCCCCAGAGTTGGGTGCCCGTCATGGCATCAACTAAGTCCACTTGAACGTTGAGTCTGTCACCCAGCTGACGAACGACTCCCATCAAGACCGTCCGCACCTTTAGTTCCCGTCCCACTGCCTGCGGGTCGACTTGTTTTCCTTTGTAACGAAAAGCCGTGCTGCGGGCGATGATCTTCAACTGCTGCAACTCGGCCAGGCTATTAATCAGCGCCTCGGATATGCCGTCGGACAAATATTCCGTGTCCGCATTGCGGGTCGCGTTTTCAAAGGGCAACACCGCAATACTTTTCTCCGGAATCTCTCCGTCCAGTCCGTTGCTGCCCGCGACCGAGGCGGTTTTTGGGCGGCGAAATTGCCAGGCAAAAAAGCCAGAGGTTAAGATGGCAACGACGACAATGACCGCCGTAAGCTTGCGCCCAGTCCTGCGCGTGATCGACTCGTTAGGCGCGACATCCTCCGTCCGCTTAATCCCTTCGGGTGTCAGTTCAAATGCCCATGCCAAAACCAGTGCGATCGGAAAACCAAGGAGTATCAGCAAGACAACCGCGCTCGTGATGGCATCGGAAAGATGCAGCGCCGGCACCACGGTCGCCGCAATCTGCATGACGAGCCAACCGACGATTGCGTACGCCACCGCAACCTTGTAAACGTTACGCCGCTTCAATTCGGCGAAGAAGTTCTTCGCATTCACGGCGTCGATTTATTTGCCCGCCTCCTTCGGAGCGAGTGAGGCTAAGATTTTTTCGAAACGCGGATCGCCGCGCAGCGGATCCCACAATGGCAGCAGTTTCAATTGGCCATAGCTCAAGTCGCACGGCCGGCGCGTGGCGATGGCAAGCTGTTCGCAGGCGAGATCTTTGTCGCCGACCCACGCAGCGATGACCGTCAAATATTTCACCAGTGCGATCCCACCCAGTGCATCTTTTTCCACAGGGAGAAGCTCGACCGCGCGCCGGCCTTCGCGCAGCGCTTCCTCTCTTCGGCCCAGACCGGCGTCGATCAAACCGAGCACGCACAATGCGGGGCCGTAATTTGGTTGCGTCTGGATGATTTTCTCCTGCTCCGCGCGTGCGGCAGCGAAGGCCGATTGCGCTTTAAGGTCATCCTTCATAAAACGTGCGATCAGGCCTTCGATGAACGGCCGATTAAAATTCAGATTGTCCGATGCACCTAAGGTGGTGATTGGATTTTCGCCTGCAGCAAGTAAGGCGTTATGTGCGGCAGCGCCGTCGCGTTCGGCCATTGCGCACCCAAGCCAATAATTAGCGATCGTCGGCAACGCTGCAGGATTTGTGGCGCGAACGGAATCGATCATTTGATGCACCGGCCGCGTATCGGCTTTCCAATCAAAATCCACGAACGCATGCCAGACCTTCGTAACAGCATCGTCGGGGTCGAAAGCCAACACACGGGCCAACGTCGCTTTTGCTTCGGGATACCGCCGAAGACATTGGTAAGTTATTGCTGTTTGCTGCAGCGTGAGAATATTGCGCGGATCGAGTTCAATAGAGCGCTCAAGGTCTCGCAGTGACTCGTTCCAGCGCCCCTGCCGCCTTTCGATGTAACCTTGCAACGCGGCGACCCATGGATCGCCCGGTATGCTCCGGCGGGCAACCTCGAGTTCAGCCAAAGCACCATCATAATCGAGGTATCCAAAGTAGAGATTCCGCGCACGCGCCAGATGAGTTTCACCAGCATCGGGTCGAAGGCGAACGGCAGTTTGGACAGCCGCTTCGGCTTGGGCCAGGCGCGCTGGAGTATGGTCCCAGCCGAGAAAATAAATCGCGAGTTCAGTAAAGGCGAGTTGGCAATACGCATCGAAAAACGACGGATCACGCGCGATAGCCTGGTTCAGCAGATCGGCTACCTGTAGTAAATCCGCTCTTCCAGTGCTGCTGCCCCATGAGGTCAGAAAAAGATTCTTGGCGCGCGTGTAGAGATCGAAGGCCGTGATGTCGCTCGTCGGGGCACGTTCGATCGCGCTCTTTTCGCGGGGCGAAAGCTTTGTCTGGAGCTGGTCAGCAATCGTCTTTGCGATCTCACTTTGAATGGCGAACACATCCGCGAGATCGCGATCGTAAGTCTGCGCCCAAAGATGCGCGTCATTGCGTGTATCGATTAGCTGCGCATTCACGCGAACCCGGTTACCTGCGCGTTGTACGCTGCCTTCCAGCACGTGAGCCACTTCAAGTTCTTGCCCAATTTTGCGCAGGTTGCGTTCTACTCCGGTCTTGTAGTGCATCACGCTCGAACGGCTGATTACCTTCAGGTCCGCGATTTTCGACAGGTCAGTGAGAATCTCGTCCTGCACGCCATCGGCAAAAAACGCGTTGGCCTTCTCTTCGCTTAAATTTTCGAATGGAAGAACTGCGATCGATTTTGACGGCAATTCGCTGGGAGACGCCGTGCTGCTGTTCCGCGCCGTGTAGCGTCCGATAAAAAACAAACCAACAGAAAACGCGGCTCCAATCATAACGACGTAGATCCAGGCGCGATTTTTCGAAACGCCTACGGCGGAAAGATCGACATCTTCCGTGTGCTTGATTCCTTCCGGTGTCAGCTCAAATGCCCATGAGATCACGAGCGCGATTGGAAATCCGATCACGATTGCGAGTACGATCAATCGGACGGCCCAATTCGGAATCTCGAAGAATGGAAAGACTTGGGTGGCTATCTGAATCAACAGCCACGAGACGACCGCATAGGCGACAGCAACCTTGTAAACGTTGCGCCGCTTCAGCTCGGCGAAGAACGACGGTTTCCCGCTCATGGCTTCGGGGTGGCGACCGCCGGCTTCCAGGTCGAGGGCGGTTACAACCGGACCGGTCAGCCGGCCAACAACTGGTTGGCC
>CATPCN010000565.1 GCA_955652855.1 uncultured Chthoniobacterales bacterium
AAAGCTTGCTGTTCCGAGGATCCGGCGGACAGCTCGCGAGCGACGCGAGCCATCGGATCACCGTCGAAGCGCTACGAAACGTCTCGCTTAAATTTCAGACCGGCGACCGCGTCGCCTTGATCGGCACGAACGGCGCAGGAAAGACCACGTTGCTGCGTGTCATGGCTGGCGTCCACGAGCCGGTGGCAGGTGTCGTGACGGCCCGCGGCCGAATCTCGCCGATGTTCGACATCAGCCTCGGGATCGACGGTGAAATCAGCGGCTATGACAATATACGCCTGCGCGGGCTGATCCTCGGCCTGACCGCGCGCGAGATCGAAGAGCGGATGGCGGATATCGTCGACTTTACCGAGCTCGGCGATTACCTCGACATCCCGGTCCGCACCTATTCCTCCGGCATGATGACGAGACTGACGTTCGCGGTCGCGACCTGTTTCGCTCCCGAAATCCTCCTCATGGATGAATGGATCGTCGCCGGCGATGCGGGATTTCTGGCAAAGGCGCAGCATCGCATCGAGGCGTTTGTGAAACAGGCGGGAATTCTGGTCCTTGCATCCCACAGCAGCGATATCTGCCGGCAATGGTGCAACAAGGCGATCTGGATGGAACGGGGCGAGGTGAAGCAGTTCGGCGAAATTGAGAGTGTTCTCGATGCGTACACGACAGAGAATCTTGAGACGGCTTGACCGATGAATGCTTCGGCGGCGCAGAGCAATCGATTGAGCCTGGCCGAAGCAGCGGCAATCCGCGCGCCCTCCCCTCTTGGCTCGACTAATATTGACTTGGTTTCAGCAGAACGCGAAGTAGTCGAATTAGAAAGTTTTTTGGCCTGTTCTCAAGCTCTGAAAGCTCGCGGCGGGCCTCGGCGAGCGCGAGGGTCTCCGCGTGCATGCCATCAAAATTCGTGATCGCAGCGAGAATCCGGCCAAACAGCTCTGCAGCAGTGGGGTCTTGAGAAACTTTTGAGGTATTCAGAGTTGTCTCGCAGCCAGTCGAAGCACCAGTCGCCAAATCCGCCCAGATCCTCTCTTTCAGCTGATCCAGAGCCAAGGAATTCGCGCAGGCCCGCTGAAAAGCTGGGATTCGTGGTGCCATCCACGACCGAGAAATGCGTGATGAATTTCCGACCGTAGTACAACCAACACGCTTGGGACCATGCCTGCTCGTGATCCAGATGAAAGATAAGCGGCGATTGCGGGCGCAACAATTTGACATCACAAACCGCAAATTCCATCGGAAACCAATAGTCCCACCACGGTTGGCCAACCGACAGCTCCGGATCGATCGTTACCCGCGCCGCATCCGCCTTGTTGAAGAAGAAAGCGTCGAAACCGAGACAGGTCCGCCCTGTTGGCAGCAAGCTTCCAGGATCGATGTTGATTCGCTCGACCATAACCAATCCCTCTCTCGCTCCCGATACGATCCCCTGGACAAAAGCGGGATAGCTGAGCAGCAGACAGTCCGCATTGATGATCCCTATCAGCTCCGTCGGGCATCGGCACGCCTCTGTCAAGAATTCGACCATCTGAGGTCTCGGATTCGGAGAAACAAGATAGCTAATGGGAAAATCATATTTCCGAAGCTGCGCAACTTCGCTTTCCGGATTGAGGCTGACTACATCAAAGCCAGCCGCGATCCAGGAGTCGATACAGGCACGCTGGTATGCGGGTCCGAAGTCGTGGCCATTGACGATACGGGTCGTGCGAGGCGGGAGCGATGTGAAAAGAGTAACCCGCGGCATGATTTAGCACCGATTTTCAAACAGGAGATTTCCGATTTTCGATGTTTTATCCATCAGGCTAGTTCGTCCAGAGGCATTGTTGATCAGGATGTAACCTGACGGGTATTCTGGGTCCGATCCAGACAATGCGGCGTTGCTACGTTTGACGCAGCCGGAAGGGAAACGCACGAAAGAACGGCTCATTTTGATCGACTCACTCCGGTGCGGGAGTCACCGCGATCGACTGCAGCAAGGCTGCTACGTTTCTCCCGTCGCCTTTCGGAAGATTCACGGCTTGGGAGAAATCGATCGAGATCTTCGAACGCCCCGCCTTGACCGGTACCTCGATCTCGAACGGGCCCGTCTCGAGCTTTTTTCGAACGGTATCGCCTGCTTCGTTGGCGATCTGGATCTCCTGATCGTCGAGACCGATGCTGCCTGGGACCATCCCACGCAGCACCGCTTTCCCGGCTTGCGCGGGATTTACGACTACGAAACTCTTTTGACCGAGCCAGCCATCCAGGAATACGCCGTCTGCATCTATGCCAACGCCGGCGAGAACTTTCGGAAGATTGATCGACTTCGGTTGCTCCGGCGATTTCGCATGCCCCGTTTCGATAGAGACCGAGGACAACAGCGCCACTGCCGGCCGATTATCACCTGCTGGCAAGCGGCCAATCGCCGAAAATTGAAAGCCGATGCGGGATCGTCCCGAACCCACGGGCAACTCGAGTTCGAACGGACCCGGCTCCAGGCGTTTCCGGATCGCGGTACCACCTTCAACTGTCAGC
>CATPCN010000566.1 GCA_955652855.1 uncultured Chthoniobacterales bacterium
AAAGGCCGTGGCGCCCGAACAAGCTCCGCGCATCGGCCGTGGAGAGGGTAGCCAGGGCTAGCGGCGTTGCGTCTGCGGCTGTGGCGATATCGAGAGTCCGTGTTGTAATGATCGCACGCGCTTGCGGGCCGATGCTGGAGATCAGCCTTAGATGTGAAACATCAAATACAGCATCGACTATCACGAGGCATCGCTTGCTACTCAGATGTGCCGCTATTCGGCGTTCGGCCTCATCGATATGCATAATACCGGAGACCTCCTCACCAAAAGCGGACAGTACTGCGACCGCCGCGTTTAACAGGTCCGCTTCGCTACCGAGCGACATCCAGACGATCCCGTCATCAAACTTGTCGATAACCTCGTCATCATGACAGACCGCCCGAGCGAGCGCTGTTTTACCGGTTCCTCCCAAGCCCACAATTGCAACGACACGGGTCGGCGCGCTCGTTCCTGTCGACACGACGGCTCCCGCCGGCGTTACACCCAACAGTTTCTTGATTTGCTCGATCTCGCCGGTGCGCCCGACGAATCCTGGCCGCACCGGGGGAGCCATAAACGGGATGGGCGCGAGGTGTATAGGACTCTGAAGGGCGCGGACAAGTTCATCAAAGTCCTTCGTAACGTCATAGACGGAAACCCGACCGGACCAACCTGGACCTTCGTTTCCAGCGCTCTCCCCTGCTTCGACCGCGAGCGCAAGGGTGACGCCAAGTTGACGGCTCCGCCGCCAAAGATCGCGTATGCGGGTATCGGCGCGTCCGTAGGACCTAGTGGCCAAGACCATTGCCCCGTAGGGCGTTGCGCCCCGCGGGGCTGCGCTCGCCGTTTCAAGGGCGGCTTCGGGTTTCTCGGTCGTGCGGACAGCCATGACCCCAGCCGCGTCTAGAAGCGCGCATATCCTGGATGCAAAGTCGTCATTGGCTGGATCTAAACTCGCAACCAGAATGCTCGAAAGTCCAAATGTCTCTTGCAGCGCGCTGCGGCATTGCCGCTTGATGGCGCTACCCGAGTCTGCAAGGGCCACCAGGTGGGCAGCGAGCGTCACGTACGCCTGCTGGAGAATTTTGACACCGTCCGCATCGCCAATCGCCAATTGCTCGGCATAGGCGTATTCGCGAATGTAAGGGATCCGCAGCGGGTTTTTGGATGCTGGCAGCCGCTGCAACAACTCCGGGATGAACGGTTTCAGTCGATCGCGAAATCGCTCCTCGAAGAGATCGACCGGCCGCCCTTCCGAAACGTCAACGCGTGCGGGGACTGGCAGCAACTCTATCGGGCGACCGCGCCGCGCCTCAAGGACGTCCGGGCGAGTAAACGACCTGGCCATGGCGGTCACGCCTTCCAGGTTCTGCTCGTTCGGAGCGCACAACATTACCACCACGTCCGCGAGCTGGCGCGTGCAGACGCCGCTCATCTCGGCAACGCCCGTACGGCTATCAATCAGCACGACGTCGGCTGTACCGGGTTTAAGGAGTTGGCGGCGCATCCATTCGAAGTACGCTTCACCCTGGTACCTCTCGTAGAACTCCTCCCAATCGAACTGCTGAACCGTCTGTGCATAGTTGTCAAAACGGCTCTCGCTGCGGCACCCGGCTGATAGAAGCGAAAGCTTACCATTGCCCGCTGCGCCTGCTTCGATGCGAATCGGAATGAGTGTGTGCGCGATTGGCGGCAGCATCTCATCGAGCGTCTCGATAAACTGCGCGAGCGGATCATACCCTTCACCTGAGCCTCCTGGCACGGGCTTGGGCAAGCTCGGAAACACGTCCTTGTACATGCCGATGAGGTCAACAAGACCCACCTTTGTCCGCAGCTGATCGCGTTCGGGGGAGTCGGTTGCGAAAAAACTCTCGAGCCCTGGCGCTTCCAGGTCCCAGTCGATCATCACGACATGCAAACCTTGCAGCCGAAACCAGGCGGCCACATTCGCCAACGCCATCGAGCGGCCCACGCCGCCCTTGTACGAATAGAATGTTACGATCACCGCTTAACTTCCGTGCCGAAGAAATGTCGATCCAGACCCGCGGTCAGCCTCTGTACCCAGCTGAACGGCGGCGGCGAGAACCAATCGTTGGATGTCATCCATATCGGTAATGTTCCACCCGCACTGGGCTGCGAGGCGACGGCGCGGCGGGACGGCCGGCCGAAAGTAGTCATCGAAGTACGGGGCGCTGCGGTTCATAAGCGCACTGCGCAGTCGCAAGATCTCTGGTTGGGCGTTGAAGTGCGGCAACGTGAGCACCACAACTCGGCTACTGCCCAGCGAATCCCGAAAGAACATGAGTCGTTGGTAGATCTCGCGACGATGAAGCGCCACGGGATCTATAATCAACACCGCGAATTCGCCGGTATCGAATTCGCTCCTTACGTAAGACCCCGCTTTCGCTGCATCCAACCAGAAGGCCTCGTCTGGTGGACTCCAGTAGGGACGAAACGCCAGGAACGCCGCGGCCATCTGGCTTTTGATTGTTTCAAGCACTGTCGCAATCGTCGCATCGCCCCCGAAAGGACGCCAGTCCGCGCGGGTGGGGCCATATCGTCTCGAGATCACATCTTCAGACAAACCGAAGTCAGCGCTGATTTCCTGCCACTGCTTGGGGCTGAATTCGGCTACTTCCGCCTGCGTCATGGTCAACACAACGACCGGGACCGGCAACGGCCGTCGAAGAGGATTTAGCCCCTCTTCAATATCGCGCATCAGATCACCCCACGTTTCATTCGTGACGTTTTGGATGGCGGGGTAGTCAGCGAGCAGCTGTGGCCGATTTATCTGCTGGAAAGCTCGCATGGCCAGATTCATGCCTTGCAAGTTCACGAAAATCAGCCGGCGGCCCGTGTTCGTCTTCGGCTTTGCCGTCGCATGGAACGTATAGTACTCCCTCGATACCCAATCCGACTGTTTTGCGGGATCGCTCCAGAGAACCACCATGTGTCGGGAAGAGTCCAGGGCGCGCTGTATCTTGTCCTCCCAGTCGTCGCCGGCGCGTACAGAAGCCGCGTCGAAAAACGGCGTCTGCGCCGGTGCCAGGCGTTTGAGCGATTCGCTAAGCCGCATCGCATACGGACGATCCTCGCACCCGTATGAGATGAAAACGTCATATGCGAAATCCAACAGCAGCGCGTCCTCCGGTCGGTACCTGTAATGGCGCGCGGGACCAGATCCAACCCGTTACTGGCCGCAGACCGGTCGTTAGGCTAACATGGCCGCTAACTCTCTACCAGTCGTACGCTGCACGGCGAGGCTTCCACCCCAGATAGGCGGTCTGGAATGGCTGCGGCGACGCAATCATCAAGCAGGATCGTGACCTAACCTTTCGCAGCCGGGAAGCGTCGCGCTAGGGTCATTCGCAACCCTCAGCGAGCGTGATACCAACTACCCTTGGCTCTAAAGCAAGTATCGGTTCTCACCGCATACCGTGCCCGATGAGACATTCTTCGTCGCGACGAAAAATCTGTCTCATATTCGTGTCACCCGAGGCGGGCATCAAACCCGCAATGACGTTGTGAGGCCATCAGCCTCTCTAGGGCGTGTACTCAACGATGTCCGCATTACCTTCGGAAGCAGACATCCGGGTTCGCCTTCAGCACGTCTGCTTTGTGCCAAGGCACAAAGTCGCTGCGCTCCAGCCCGCTGCGCGGGGCAAGAGCCGAGAGGCCGGAAGCCAGCTGAGAGGACAATGCTGGCCAGTTTGAGAGTGCCGTCCTGAGATCGAGGTGTTGTCAACCTCACTCAGGATG
>CATPCN010000567.1 GCA_955652855.1 uncultured Chthoniobacterales bacterium
CAAACGCGTCGCGCGAGACAAGTGTCGGAAAAAAAGAGCTGCGCGCCGCCCAACCAAAGGTGCGCGCCGCGCCATAAAGGAAGAGCAAAAGATAAATCAACGGGACGGAAGCGTCGTCAAAATGAAACGCAGGATGATGGCGCTCGAAAATTGTGGCGATCGCGCGCAGGCCATTATTGCCGTGCTGCAAGATCGACAATCGCGGAATGGCGAGATGTTTCCACGAAACGAGCGCGAGCGCGACGGACGCGATCGCGCTGAAAATTTGCGAAATCAGGATGATTCGTTTGCGACTGAATCGGTCGGCGAGATGTCCGGCTGGAAGGGAAAGCGCGACGACTGGAAGGGCGATAACAAGTCCGACGAGACCGAGGGCCGTGGCGGAATGGGTGCGCGCATAAATTTCCCACTCGACCGCGACCGCCAGCATTTGACGGCCCATGATCGAGAGCAGATTTCCGATCGTGAATAAACTGAATCCTCCGAAACGGAACGCCGCGTAAGGATCATGCGACTTGAGGGGCAAAGCGGCCGCTGGCCGTTGATCACCTGGCGATTCGAACTCGTTAGGCGTCGGGTTGGTTGGTCGCGGCATGATTCGGCGCGTTCGCGCAAACGCGCGCATGAGATTGTAAAGTTGCTCGCTTGCGACGCAACTTGCGCAATTCGTTATCGCTTGATCACGTAAACGGGAGGTGACGAAAAAAGGACCTTCTCATCCCCGCCTGGTCGCGCAGCTCCGAAAAGCTTTGTGACGACGCGCAAATTTTCGCCATGTGTGCTCGCTTGCGCTGCGGGAACACTCCTCATCCATCTTCCGGTTTTCAAATAAACGTAACAAACGTCGTTTTGATCGATGTTCTCGTAAGCCAACTGTGCGCTGTCGATCTTGTTCGCTTGGATCCAGGCAATGAGTGCCAGCCAGTTTTTTTCGGGCGGCGCTTGAAATTTCAACGGCGCCAGGGTTGCGGCCAGAAACAAAACGACCACCGCCGGCGCGAGCCACGGCAAGCCGCGAGCATACCAATTGTTCAGGGCCGGCGCAGAAATTCGACAGATTCCCCAGCTCACGATCCAGGCGAGCATTGGATAGATAGGTAACGCGTAATTCGGTTTGCGATCGGGAAAAATGCTGAGCGCGATAAGCCAGAGCGTCACCCAGACAGCGGCGAGCATTCCGAAATCAGGCCTCGCTGTCTGCGCCGGCGATTTCCGAATGCGAAAATAGATCGCGCAACCCAATCCCAGCATCCACGGCCAATAAGTCTGCAAAATTCCCGTTACGTAATAAAAGATCGACGACGATTGGTCTGAACCTCTGGCGCGATCGACGACTTCGTGAATGAAGTACTGGTTTGTGAAGCGCGCGCCGAAAGCCGAGTACATGTAGAAATGCCACGGCGCGGCCACGAGCAAGGCAATCGGCAGCGCACCGAATGCAATCCAGAGAATCAATTTTGCGCGCCCCGTCATTGCAAACCAAATGGCGAAAAGGGGGAGCGCGAACAAAGCCACCAACGGTTTGCACAAAAGCGCGAGCCCGATCTGAATTCCGCAGAGAATGACAGGCAAGCGTTTGTCTCGGCGAATGGCTTGTGTAACCAACCAAACGGCGAGCATGACAAAAAAAAGTTGCCAAAAATCCAGCGAGATTTCGCGCGTGCGCCTGAAAAATTCGTAGGTCAGCGCGAGAACAATTCCGCTCACGACCGCTTCACGGCGAGTGCGGAGATTGCGCACCGAGAGCATGCTGAAAACAAGCACGCCAATGGCGGCAAGAATGCTGGGCGCGCGAGCAGCAACAAGATTCGCTCCAAATACTCTTAGAAAAAATCCGTGGATCCAAAAAGCCATCGGTGGCTTGTTGAAATAAAGCTTCTCCGGATTCAATTGCGGCACGAGCAACGATCCATCCTTCCACATGTGCAGGCCGACGGCCGCGTAGCGAACCGCGTCGCGTCGAAAATCCCCCTGCTCCAAATGCGGCAATGTGACCGCAAGCAAGATCAAAACCGGAATCAAATAGAGCTTAAAGGAGCGTGGCATCGAGCGCAGATTAACAACGTCGCGCGATTTTGATGCGCGCGACTCTATATGTCGATCTTAGTGGCGGCATGCTGAGGCGCGCTTGATTGTAAGTGGCGATACTCGAGGACGGCGCGACATCTTCATCCTTGTCCTAACCAATTCCATGCCGGATAAAGCTACCAAGCAACCCCGGTTTATTTTTACAAACAAACTGAAACTCCCGAGAAACTGCCGCGGCGCAGCGCGTTGGAAGTTTTGCCTGCGTCCGCCATTGAAAACGACTTTTAGCGCGCCCGACACGCCGGATTTTAGATCGACATAGCAATGCCGGACAAACATACTGCCGCGCCCGTTGCCCCGACGCCGTATACCCGCGCGAATCCGTTTCCCGGTAAGCTCGTCGTGAATCGCCGCTTGAGCGGACCGGATTCGGAAAAAGACACGCGCCATTTCGAGATCGACCTCAAAGGTTGGGGATTGAGTTTTGAAGTTGGCGACTCGTTGGCGGTTTATCCGACCAACGATCCCGAGCTGGTTCAGGAAATCATTCACGCGATCGGCGCGAAAGGCGACGAGACAGTGCCCGCTGCGAAAACTCAAAAAAAATTACGCGCCGCACTTCTGCGCGATTTTTCCATCACCCAACCGACGCCAAAGTTTTTGAAAGCGATCACGGAACGCGCAAACTCTTCGACGCTGCTGAAAGACCTGCTCACGCCGGGACGCAAGGAAGATCTGGATCGATATCTCTGGGGCATGGAGGTGATTGATTTTTTGAATGAGCATCCTTCCGCAAAGTTTAGGCCGGAAGAATTCGTTGCGCTCCTCACAAAATTGCAGCCGCGGCTCTACTCAGTTGCCTCAAGCTTGCGCGCTTATCCCGACCAGGTGCACTTCATCGTCGACGTCGTCCGCTATGAAAGCCACGGCCGTGTGCGCAAAGGCGTTGCTTCATCATTTCTGGCCGAACGCGCGGAGAATGTTCCCGTTCCCGTTTATCCAAGTTCAGCAAAACATTTTCATCTGCCGGAAGATTCCGACACGCCGATCATCATGATCGGACCCGGCACAGGCGTCGCGCCGTTCCGCGCATTTTTACAAGATCGACATGCAACCGGCGCCAAAGGAAAAAACTGGCTTTTCTTCGGCGCGCAGCGCGAGAACTGCGACTACGCCTACAAAGAAGACTTCGATCAATTCAAACGGGACGGCATTCTCGCGCGACTCAACTGCGCCTGGTCGCGCGATCAAGCCCACAAAATCTATGTTCAGCATCGCTTGCTCGAGAACGCAGCGGAAATTTGGAAATGGATCGACGCGGAGGGCGCGCAGTTTTTTGTTTGCGGTGATGCGCGGCGCATGGCCAAGGATGTGGATGCCGCCTTACGCAAGATTGTGCAGGAGCAGGGCGGCAAATCGGTCGGTGAGGCGAATGAATATGTCGAGAAGCTGAAAAGCGACAAACGTTACAAGCGCGATGTTTATTAATTCCAAGTGATTGTCGATCTTAGCGCTGTTGCTCGTCATGACTTCCGATGAAGAAAATTGCGACGCACATTCGGCGTGCACGTGGGCCGCAAAGTCGCGGAACAAATTCTGGCGCGCGATCCTGGTGTCGGCGGGACGGAACAGGAAATTACGGTGATTTTTGTCGACATCCGATCGTTCACGGCACGCGCGGCGCATCTTAAACCTCATGAAGCGGTGGGTCTGCTCAACGAATTTCTACGCGCCATGGTGGAAGTGGTCGAAGGCGAGCACGGTGGCATGATCAACAAATTTTTGGGCGACGGTTTCATGGCGCTGTTCGGAGTCGACAGCGACGCGCGCAATCACGCCGACAAGGCATTGGCCGCCGGACGCGACATGGAGCGCAGGCTGGAACGTCTCAATGCCGATCTTGTAAAACGCGGTGAAGAGCCGATCCGAATCGGCATCGGCATTAATAGCGGGCGCGCCATTGTCGGCAGCATCGGTTCACCAGAACGGATGGAGTTCACGGTCATCGGGAACACGGTGAACGTCGCGTCCCGAATCGAAGGCTTGAACAAAACGCTCAACACGACATTGCTGATCAGCAAAGCGACGCGGGATGCTTTGCGACGGCCGCCAGCGCTCCGCGCTTTGACTCCGCAGACAGTGAAAGGTGTCGAGCAGCCGGTGAAAATTTTTACGCTCGCGGGCTAGCGCTCTCGCCAGCTGGACACTTCGAACCAACGCAAATCCTTTCATCGCTGTGTTCGTGCGGCCGCGATCGTGCTCAAAACAAGAATTACCACGCACAAGATCGACAGTCCGCCGCCGTAAACGAGCCAGCGCGGACGATAATCGAGAACGAGCTGGCCGTGCCATCCGGCCGGCACTTCCACAATCGGAAATAAACCGCGATAAGAATCGACCGCGAGTTCCGTGTGGCCGAGCCGCGCTACGTAGCCGCGAAAATACGGCCGCGAAAATGCGAGCAGCACTGGCCGCGTCCGATCTGTCGGCGCAAGATCGACAATTACTTTCTGGCGCGAGTTCTCGATGATGCGCACGTCCGCATTTGAGAAACCGGCTTTTCTCATCGCGCGGACGTGTGGCAGCTCCGCGTCGCGATGGTAAACATCGCCTTCCTCCGACCAATCGACGAGCTTCCAATCGACTGGCAATGCTTGATCGAGCCAGAAATCGCGCGCAACGATGATGCCGTCGACGCCAAAGTCGGCGAGCAGACCATCAGGTCCGCTCTCGGGCAAAACGATTCCGGAGATTTGCGGTCGCGGGATTTGCCCTTGCGTCGAGCAATCGAACAGACGCGCGATGCCGGCCGGACCGACCGGACTGTAGCCATTAACGAGATGCACACCGGCGAACATGGATGTGCTGCCCGGCCGCACGACCGAACCGTAGGCCGGGCCGGTCTCGTCGGCGCGATACGACAGCTGCGGCGAATTGTAGAGGCTGAGATAAAGTCGATTGCGATCCAGCGGCGCGGTGCCGTTCAAATTTTCGCCGAAGTTGAATCGCGCAACTGCGCTGTGGTTCGGGAGAACGACATATGCAACGAGCAACGTCGTGAACGAAACAATCGCCGGCAGCCAGACGATCGCGCGTGGATGTTTAGTCAGCAATCCTTCGAGCCCGCACCAAATTAATGCGACTAGCAGAAAGATGACGGGCAGATCCAACCTAGAATGCGCACTGGTCGCGCTGGAAAAAATCATCGCGCACCATGCGAGCGCGACCAGCAGGACAGCCCAGACGCCGAAATTCTCCGAGCCAAACCGTCGTCGGGGGATTCGAGTCGTTAGGCAAAACTCAAATGCTTCCGCCGCCGCGAGCGCGAGGACGAGATGAAACAGCGCGAGCCAACGAAAACTGAACCGGAAGAGCCCTGCGCCGGGCAGCATGCAGACAAGAAGAACGACGGCGAGCAATCCGAGTTCCCATCCCACAGCCAAGAAAAATTTCCGCCGAAGCACGACAGCGGCTGCGATGAGGAGGACAATGGGCGCGAGACCACACGCGAGTTCGAGCGAAGCGTGCGGGCGCAACAATTCTTCGAATTGACGCCAGGGCACGGTCCACGACGGCAAAATTAAACCGGGCAGCGCGTTGATCGGGACGAGCCATTGGCGCGGGCGAAACACCTCGATAGCGCGTCGTGAGCCGAGCGCATAATCGAACAAGGCGAGCCAGGCGGGCGCGGACAGTCCCACGCCTAACGACCAGCCGATGCCGAGTCGGAGAATGGCGCGCGCGTCCCGCGACGCGATCCATGTGCGCAGCGCCAGCCAGGCGGTGACGAGTGCGAGCATTAAGATCGTGTACGGAAAACCGCCGGTGATGAGCAAATAAATGAATGGCGCGGGCAGCAATGCGACCGCGAAGGCTCGTTGTCGATCTAAGGCACGTTCGAGAGCCCACCAGCACCACGGCAGCCAGGCGAAGACCGCGACTGCTGCGAACCAATCGGTCGCGCCCCAGCACAGCATCCAGCCGTTGAGCGCGGCGACGATCGCGACCATGCTCGCAATCGGCGGCGACACATTTCGGCCGCGCGCGAGCAGATACGCGCCGGCGGCAAGAACAAACAAATGGGCGATGGAAAGCGCGGCGGCTTGTTGTGCGAAGGTGAGCGGGAATTTCCAGATGAAAACGACCGCGGCGTTCACGAAAATCGAAAACGTGCCGTATTGAAATTCGCCGGCCAGATTGCTGCAGACCCACGAGTACGGACTAAGCAACGGAAGATGGCCTTCGCTCCAACTCCGTGCCACGTCCGCAAATACGGGCAAGATCGACAACTGATAATCGTCTGCCCAGAAAAACTGCGGGTCGCGCCAAAGCAGCAGCAAACAAAACGCGGCGACGATAACGCCAGCCATTACCGCGCCGATTATTTCGAAACGCAAAGATCGCGGCTCGGACATGTCGCGATCTTGATATTTACAACACGACCGGTTTGCCTTCGGTCATGATGAGAACTTTGCCGTCGACGCCTTGTGCGCGCGCGCTTGCCAGCAAGCGCTCGGGCGGTTCATGCATCGGCTCGAAGCCAAGGCGAAAAGTTCCGTAATGCATCGGCACCAATGTTTTTGCGCGGAGTTCGATGAAAGCTTTCACGGCTTCCTCGGGATTCATGTGCACGGCGCGACCGGTGGGCGCTTCGTACGCGCCGATGGGCAGCAGCGCGATGTCGATCTTGTAACGCTCGCCGATTTCTTTGAAGCCGGGGTAGTAAGCGCTGTCCCCGCAATGAAAAATCGTGCGGCCATCTACCGCGATGACAAACCCACCGAAAGCGCGATGCGAATCCGCGAGAAAGCGCGCGCCCCAATGATAACAAGGCGTCAACGAAACTTCGAGCGGACCGACTTTCACCGTTTGCCAATAATCGAGCTCGTGCACGATGTGAAAACCGAGATCGTGCACAAGATTCCCCACCCCGATCGGCACGACGATCGGCTGATCGGCCGCCACTTTGCGCAACGTTCGCCGATCGAGATGATCGAAATGCGCATGCGTCACGAGCACAAAATCGATCGAAGGCAGGTGATGAATTTCAAACCCGGGTTGCTTGAGCCGCTTGATCACCTTCAGCCATTTCGACCAGTTCGGATCGATCAACACGTTGACCTCGTGCGTTTGAATAAGAAACGACGCGTGCCCGATCCAGGTGATGCAAATTTCGCCCTTACGGATTTTGGGAAATTGCGGCGGCGCGTGATCGCCAGAGCGCTTGACGAAAAGCGATGGGATCAAAACGCTCGTGAGGAAATTGCGTTTGTGCCAGTCGGCTCGTGGCCGCAAACGAACGCGGGTAGAACGTTTATTTTCGGCGCCGTTCTCCGATGGTTGGCGGACGACATTTCGGCGGCTTTTTTTTGAAAAAGGAATCGGCACTTTCGCGGAAGCATATAATCTACGCGGGGTGAATCAAAATCTTTCGCGGAGATGAGCGGCGACGTTCCGACAAAGGCCGCGCTGCGGGCCGAGATGTTGAAAAAATTACGCGCGCTCCCGGCGCAAGATCGACAATCGCTTTCCGCGACGATTTGCGAACGCGTTTTGCGACTCGAAGCGTGGCAAAACGCGAAGACGATCTCACTCTTCTTGCCACTGCCGAGCGAGCCGGACATTTCGCCGCTTGGGCAACAGGCCGGTGCCAGCGGCAAGGAAGTGATCGTCATTCCATCGACCGCGCGTTTGGAATCGGACGTCGTCGGGTCATTCGCGCCGGACCTGATTCTTGCTCCCGGCCTCGCGTTTTCAAAAGATCGACATCGCCTCGGGCGCGGCGGTGGATTTTTTGATCGTTTGCTCGCGGGCCGCGCTGCCGGTGCGATCAAAGTCGGCGTTTGTTTTTCATTTCAGCTGCTCGACGCAATCCCGGCCGAGTCGCATGACGTTCTGATGAACGCGGTCATCAGTGACTGAATCGGCCAGCCCGATGAAGTTGTTCGATGCGCCGCGTCAGCCTCTCGTCGGCATAGCATTGGCGGCGGCATTCGGAATTTTGATCGCGGATTTCGCGCCGATTCACGCGCATTGGTTCGGCGGCGTACTGGTGGTCTTGGCGCTGCTTGCATTACTTCGACATAGCACCCCTGCGACTTACGCCTTGGTCGCGACGAGTTTCTTTTTTCTTCACAGCTTGCGCGTAACCGATTCGTCGGGTTTGCAGCTCGTGCACAAGCTTGGCGAGCGGCCTCGCGCCGTCGGCGTGCGCGGCGCGGTCGTGAGCGAACCAAAAATCGCGGCGAACGGTTTCGCATCATTTCTTTTGCAGCTCGAATCGATCGAGTTCGCGGGTAAACGCGAAACATCGCATGCCACGCTTTTCGTGCGATGGCGCGGAACAGCGAACTTCGGCGACGAGCTGCAGCTTTTCGGAATTGCGGAACCGATCGCGCCACCGCGCAATCCGGGTGAGCTCGACATGCGCTCGTATCTGGCGCGCCGCGATGTTCGGCGCGAGCTTTTTGTGCGCTATGCCGAAGACGGCGCGCTTCTCAGCCATGCCGGCGGAAATCCCATTTTGCGCGCGGCGCAAAAATCGCGCGCCTGGATGCAACGCGTCCTTTGCCGCGGGCTTGACGATTCACCAGATGTCGAGGGACTGATCAGCGGCATGGTGCTCGGATTACGCCATCAAACTCCCGAAGATATCGAAGAACCGTTTCAACAAACCGGCACGCTTCATCTTTTCGCAGTGGCCGGATTGCATGTCGGAATCGTAGCGCGATTGCTTTGGATCCTCGCGATTGTCGCGCAGTTGCCGAGAAAATGGGCGGCATGGCTGATTATTCTCGCGCTCTTTTTCTATGCGGCAATCACCGGGCTTCACATGTCAAGCG
>CATPCN010000568.1 GCA_955652855.1 uncultured Chthoniobacterales bacterium
CCTGTCGATCTTACTCGCGAATTCGCCCGATCAGGCCGAGATGCTCAAGCAAATTCGGACGAAGGTTGAACGCTGGCTAAGCAGTTCGGCCGTTCCTGAAATGGATGCGAAGCGCACGGGCAAAGGTTTCGCCGCGATCGCGGCGCGCGATGGCGGTGAAGCATTGATGAACGAAATCCGGCCCATGCTGGCGAATTTCCAGGCAACCGAATTAACTGCGTACGAGCTGCGAGCCGGCGCAGCATCGCGTGAGCGCATCGTAAAAACCTCGGCCCTCGCGATCCTCTCCTGCCTCGCGGTGGGCCTTCTCATTGTTTCGAACACATACAGTTTCGTTTTAGTCCGTCGGCAGCTGGCCAAGCTTGATGGTGTGCCACCGAGCCACGAAATGGCCACACGGTTGACCGATTCGAAAAATGCCTCAATGCGCGCTCGCGCTCTTGCGCAACAACTTCTCACCTTCGCGTGCGGCGGGGCTCCCATTAAGAAAACGATCTCGATTGGCAAACTGATCCAGGACACCGTCAGTTTCTCTTTGCGCGGCTCTCACAACCGCAGCGAATTTCAGTTTGGCGCGGACCTCTGGCCGGCGGAAATCGATCATGGCCAGATCAGCCAGGTGATCGCGAATCTCGTCGTCAACGCCGATCAGGCGATGCCGAATGGTGGGGGGGGCTTCACGTCCACTGCGATAATTTCACTTACCATTCCGAGACCGAGCCTAACATTCCCGATTTGTCGCCCGGCGATTACATTCGGATCCGCATTCGCGACGAAGGCGTTGGCATTCCCGAGCCTTCCTTGAAGCGCATCTTCGATCCCTATTTCACCACCAAGCCAAAGGGCAGCGGCCTAGGCCTCGCCACGACTTACTCCATCATTAAGAACCACAATGGCCTCATCACGGTGGAATCGGAGGTGCACGTGGGATCGACATTCATGATTTATCTGCCGGCCGCGCGCCACGACGAGCTGCCGACGGAACAGCCCCGCGCGAACAGTCAAATGGTCACTGGCACTGGTCGCGTGCTTATCGTGGATGACGAAGAAGCCATCCGCGGCCTGGTTGATTTCACGCTGTCGCACCTCGGCTACCAAGTGACCCAGGCCGAAATCGCGCTCGACGGCGTAAATATTTATCGCGAAAAATTGGAAGCGGGCGAACGCTTCGATGCCGTTATTCTCGATCTAACCCTTCCCGGCGGAATGGGTGGAAAAGAAGCGCTCAAGAAACTAATCGAGATCGATCCGACCGTGAACGCGATCGTTTCAAGCGGCTACGCCATGGACGCAACCATGAGCCGCTATCAGGATTTCGGTTTCCGCGGCGCGATCGCGAAACCGTACGAAGCCGCCGAGCTCGGCAAAATCGTGCACGACGTTATTGAGTCGAGTCACATCAATCTCGTTCCCGATTTCGACATGCAGGCCGCGGGCTGAGCGAAAGATCTTTCACGAAGCGAAAACCGTTTCGCTTGAAACCAACCGCTTCATAAAAACGATGCGGGCCTTCACGCTCCAGGCGCGTGTAGACTGCGACGCGTCTGATTTTTCGACCGAGAAAAAACTGCTCGGCTCCTTCGATTAACAATCGCCTGACTCCTTTTCCCCGCATTTTTTCACTCACCGACAGTGCGAGGATGCGACCCGACACATCGTCGTGTTCGTAAGTGCGATGAGTAAAGAGACCGATCATGCCGCAAACTTCTTCGTCGTTTATCGCGACGAACATCGCGAAATTCGCGTCTGATAAGATCGACCATAAGACGCTTCGACATTTCCTTCGCCGTTGTTGGGTAACCCAGTTCCGTCATCAACCCAGCGAGCGCCGCGGCGTCGGATTCCTCGGCATTGCGAACGAACGGAATCGTCGATCTAACTGCGGGCGTCATCCGGTTTGAGGCGCGGCAATAATTGTTCGAGAATCGTCGCGACCGATTCCTCCACGCTTTGCCTGTCGGTGTGCACGACAATTTCGGCGTCTTCCGGCGGCTCGTAGGGCGCATCGATTCCGGTGAAGTCCCGAATCTGACCAGCACGCGCTTTTTTGTAGAGATGCTTTGGATCGCGCTCTTCGCAGACACCGAGCGGCGCATCGACGAACACTTCCACAAACTCCGCGTTGCCCTCGAGCGCAATCTCTCTCGCGCGCCGTCGATCCGCGCGATACGGCGAGATGAACGCAGTAATTACAACGGTGCCGGCATCGGCCATCAATTTCGCGACCTCGCTGACCCGCCGGATATTCTCCACGCGATCTTCCGGCGAAAATCCAAGATTCGAATTCAGACCGTGCCGAATGTTATCGCCGTCGAGCACGTAGGTGTGCATGGCGCGTTTGAACAATTCCCCTTCGAGCGCTTGCGCGATTGTCGATTTCCCTGCGCCGGATAATCCCGTCAACCAAATGACGCCGCCGCGATGATTATTGTTCAGCGCACGCGCACGCGCCGTGATTTTTTCTTCCGTCCAGAAAATGTTTTTGCTCTTGATCTCGCTGCGGTCGGTGTAAATGCCGCCAAAAATAATTCCGCCGCCACTGATCCGATCCTCATCGATGATGACGAGCCGTCCGAGATTCGGAACGTGAGCATAATTATCCAGGACGAGCGGCGCGCGCGTTTGGATCGTGACGCGGCCAATCTCGTTGCGCGCGACTTCTTCGCGCTGATCGGTCGCCGCTTCGAGCGTGGAAGAATCCAGCACGCGCTCGATGGCGACGACCTGACATTTCACTTCCTGCGTTGCGACGCGCACCGTGTATTGCGTGCCGATCCGCAGCGGCTGGCGCGACATCCAAAAAAGATCGGCGTAAAAGCGATTCGCCTCGATCGGTGTCTCCGTTTCGTGCGAAGCGACGTAACCGCGCTCGACAAAAATTTGCTCGCGCAAAGTTATGCCGATGGAATCACCCGCAATCGCTTCTTCCGGCGAAGTCGAATTCCAACGCTCGATCGTCGCGATCACGGACGTCTTGTTCGCGGGAGAAAAAACCACCTTGTCCCCCGCCCTCATCACGCCCGTCTCGATGCGACCGGCGATAATGCGGCGATCATCAAAGCGGTAAACATCCTGCACGCAAAACCGGAGCGGAAGATCGACAGGCGCCGTGATGATCTCGAGCGAGTCGAGCGCTTCCAGAACGGTGGGCCCTTTGTACCACTTCATTGTCGATCTTGCGGCCTTCGCGACGTTCTCGCCTTGTTTCGCCGCGGCCGGAACGAACATGCGCGCTTTCAATCCTAGCTCCGACAAGAACGTGACGTACTCACGTTGAATCTCGTCGAACCGATCCTGCGAATAATTCGCGAGATCCATTTTATTCACGACCACGATGATCTGACGGATGCCGAGCAGACTTAGCAGATAAGCATGACGCCGGCTTTGCTCGCGCACGCCTTCATTCGCTGCGATGAGGAGGACGGCCGCATCGGCGCTCGATGCGCCAGTAATCATGTTTTTCAAAAATTCCCGATGACCCGGCGCATCAATGATGACAAAACGACGCCGCGCAGTGCGAAACGGAATTTGCGTTGTGTCGATCGTGACGTTCTGCGCTTGTTCTTCAATCAGCGCGTCGAGCAAAAACGCATACTCAAACTCCATCTTTTCCGCAGTGCACGCCTGTTTCACCATGTCGATCTTGCCTTCGGGCAGCGAATCGGTGTCGTGCAAGATTCGACCGATCAACGTCGATTTTCCGTGATCGACATGACCGACGAAAACGACCTTCAGCGGCGAAGCCGCTGGCGAGACCGGAGATCGGAAACCGGAAACCGGAGAGGAAGACTCTGATTTCGAAATCATTTCTGAAAGTTAGCGTTCTTTCTCGCCGTTTTGATCGATGAAATGGCAATGGCAATTATCTCATCGGCTTCTTTTCGAAGCTGATCGATTAGATGCGGCTTCGCGAGTCTGAGCTCAACCAGAACATCGATCCAGTAGAGTGATTCATCGCACTCCTCTTCGACAATGCCCATCTTCGCAATGAAATCAGCGCGAGATCTTCCTCTTTGTGCAGCGCGATAGTTCGCTCCGACGCTCGTCGCGGATCGCAGTAACTGTTTTCCAATTGTTTGCGCGGTATTGCTCTTCGGCAAAGTCTCGACGAATCGGATGCAGCGAACGCCGAAATCGAACGTTCTCTTTTGGAACGCGGGCTTCCGCTCAAAACTTTCCGGTCTCCGGTCTCCGGTCTCCGGTCTCATAAAAATCCTTTCGCGCGCAATTTCTGCATTGCGTTGCGCTCGTGATGATCTTGTGCGCGCCCGGCGCGCTCGCTTGTTTTCGTTGCATCCAATTCGGCGATGATTTCCGCGATCGTGCTCGCGTTGCTCTCGATCGGTTTCGTAATCGGACTGCAGCCTAACGAGCGATAGCGTTTGCCGTTGCGTGCGAAATACATTTTCGGGATCGGAATTTTTTCCCTGTCGATGTAGCGCCAGATGTCGACCTCCGTCCAATCGAGCAATGGTTGCACGCGCACGTGTTCACCTTTGCCGCCACCGGTTGCGAATTGTCCCCAGAATTCCGGCGGCTGATCCTTGTATTCCCATTCGAACTGCGCGTTGCGCGGCGAAAAGTAGCGCTCCTTCGCGCGCGTCGCATCTTCGTCGCGCCGGATGCCGGTAATGAGCGCGTCCCATTTGTATTCGGCCAGCACTTGTTGCAAGGCGACCGTCTTCAGCTCGTGCGTCACCGTCACCGGATCGTGCGTCTCGTAACCAACGCCGCGCGCCCGCGCCTCCTCGTTGATCTTCACGATGAGATTGAGCTTGTAATGTTTCGTCGCCCACTCGCGGAACTCGAGCATTTCGGGAAACTCATAGGTCGTGTCGATGTGCAGAACGGGAAAAGAAATGCGCCCGAAAAATGATTTCTGCGCGAGCCAGATGAGCACGTTGGAGTCCTTGCCCATCGACCATGGCATCGCGATGCGCTTGAACGTGCGATACGCTTCGCGAAAAATGAAGATGCTCTGGCTCTCCAGTTGGTCGAGTTGAGTGCGTTCGTGTTTGGACATGTCGATCTTGTCGTCGCGGCGGATTATCTTCTACTTGCGGAGCAGAGACGCAACTTTAGTGTTTCGCCATGCCCGAAGTTGTGCCAGCGGCTTACGATTCGAAGATCGAGGGCAATGTCATTTTTACGCGACTCGATGCGGCCATGAATTGGATGCGCAAGAACTCCCTTTGGCCGATGCCAATGGGTCTGGCTTGTTGTGCGATCGAGTTGATGGCCACGGCTGCTTCGCGCTTCGATATCGCGCGTTTCGGGGCGGAGGTGATGCGCTTTTCGCCTCGCCAATGCGACGTCATGATCGTCGCCGGCACCGTCACTTACAAAATGGCGCTCGCGGTGAAGCGCATCTACGAACAGATGCCCGAGCCGAAATGGGTGATCGCCATGGGCGCGTGCGCTGCGACCGGCGGCATGTACCGCTCCTACGCCGTGCTGCAAGGGATCGATCAATTGCTGCCGGTCGATGTTTACGTTTCCGGTTGTCCGCCGCGGCCGGAGGCGTTGCTCGAGGGTCTGATGAAATTGCAGGAAAAAATTTCGCGCGAACCGTCTTTTCTCGAACAGAATCGTCGCTGGGTCGAGAAACTCGAAGGAGTCATGGCGTGACGGGAGCGGAACTGCTCGCCTCGCTCGGCAAATTGTTCGGCGGCTGTCATCCCGAGCAAAGCGAGGGATCTCGCACAGTGGCATTACGCATTCTCGAACCAAAGCGTGCCGCAAATTTCAGATGAGAGCTTGTAGCCCTCTGCCCCGCTACCCGCAAAAGCGGTCTTCGCTCCGCTCAGAATGACAACGCCGTTTATGAAATCGCATTCAAACGACACATGACCGGATCCGAGCTGCTCGCCTCGTTAGGCAAATTATTCGGCGACAAGATTCAGGCGCAAACCGAATTCCGCGGCGAGACCACCTTCACCATCAGTGCCGAAGATCTGCACGAGCTCGCCAAGTTTTGCCGCGATGATCTCTCC